>CAXAWD010000023.1:0-16939 GCA_963972325.1 uncultured Acidimicrobiaceae bacterium | reverse complement strand
ACGGTTGAGCTCTCGCAGTTCTTCGTCGTCGGGTGCCCGCTTCAACCGGATGATCAGATCGTCGCCGACGCTGCGGATCGACTGGTAGTTCGAGTAGAACCCGGTGATCTCGGCGACGGTTTCGTCGCACGAGTCGGTGACCCGGTAGAGCGCGGTGTCGGACGCGGCGACGAGCCCTCGCGGCACCAACTGCCGGGTGATCAGCTCGTGGACGTGCTCCCAGTAGGGATCGCCCGGGGTGTCGAGGAACACGATCGGCACCGGGATGCCCTTGCCCGTTTGTGTCAGCGTCAGCAGTTCGAACGTTTCGTCGAGCGTGCCGAACCCACCGGGCAGGCAGACGAACGCGGCGCTCTCCTTGACGAGCATCAATTTTCGGGTGAAGAAGTACTTCATCGCGACGTGTTTGTCGTCGTCCGCGATGATCGAATTGGCCCCGGCCTCGAACGGCAGCCGGATCGACACACCGATGCTGTTCTCGACGCCGGCACCGTGCATCCCGGCCTCCATGATGCCGGGCCCGGCGCCGGTGACGACCATCCATCCTGCGTCTGCGAGTTGCTTGGCGACGCGTACGGTCTGGTCGTACAGCGGGTCGTCGTGCTTGGTGCGGGCCGACCCGAAGATCGAGACCTTCGGCACCCCGTGGTACGGGGCGAACATCGCGAATGCCTCGCGCATCTCGGTCACCGCCGCGCTGGCGATCTTGAGGTCGAGGAGGTCGGGTTCGTCGGTGATCAGACCGAGCACCTCGGAAACGAACCGTTCAGAGATACGAAAGTCCTTCGAAACTCCGAGCTCCCGGAGCAGGTTTGCCACGAGTTCGTCACGGCTGTTGGGCACACTGGACTCCATGAATCAGGGATTGTACGGCTCCCGGCGGCACGGCATCGCGATCGGTCTGTTGTCGACCTTCGCCGGGCTCGCCGCTGCGGAGCTCGTCGTCGGCCTGGTCCGCGGCGCGGTGTCGCCGGTCGTGCCCGTCGGGCAAGAGGTGATCGATGTCGTGCCGCCCGCCGTCAAAGACTGGGCGATCGACTGGTTCGGCACCGCCGACAAGGCCGTGCTGATCATCGGCACGCTGCTGTCGCTCGCCGTGATCGGTTCGATCGTCGGCAACCTCGCGGTCAAGGGCAACCGGGCCGCGGCCTACGCGGTCACCGCCGTCGTCGGCCTGATCGGCGTGTTCGCGGTCATGATGCGCCCGGCGCCCGACTTCGGCAAGATGCTGCCACCGATCGTCGGGACCGCGGCGTCGCTCGCGGTCATCTGGTGGCTCGCTCCCCGTGACATCAGCCCCGAGCGAGCGATCGATGCGGCTGGTGCGGACGGTGTGGACGGTGTGGTCCGCGACGAGCAGCCGGCGGCGGTACCCCGTCGCAACTTCCTGCAGGCGGCGTCGACCGTCGGGCTGGTCGCCGTGATGGCCGGCGCACTCGGCCGCGTGCTGCGAGGACGATTCGAGGTCGATGACGAGCGGGCGGCCCTGGAGCTTCCCGAGCCGACCGACACCGTTCCGGCGTCACCGCAGCCGGTCGACGGTGCCGGCAGCCCGACCGACTTCGGCATCGACGAGGTCGAGTCGTTCGTGGTGCCCAACAGCGACTTCTACCGCATCGACACCGCCCTGGTGGTGCCTCAGGTTCCCAAGGACAGCTGGAGCCTCCGAATCCACGGCATGGTCGACAACGAACTCGAACTGACCTTCTCCGATCTCCTCGAACGTGAGCAGATCGAGCGGTACATCACGTTGTCGTGCGTGTCGAACCAGGTCGGCGGTGGCCTGGTCGGCAACGCCCTGTTCCAGGGTGTTCGCATGAAGGACGTGCTCGACGAGGCGGGCGTGCAGTCGGGGGCCACCCAGGTGGTGAGCCGGTCGATCGACGGGTGGAACTGTGGCTCGCCGACGTCGGCGATCATGGACGGTCGCGATGCCATGCTGGCGATCGCGATGAACGGCGAACCGCTCCCGGCCGAGCACGGCTACCCGGTTCGGCTCGTCGTGCCGGGTCTGTACGGCTACGTGTCGGCGACCAAGTGGGTGACCGAGATCGAACTCACCCGTTGGGAGGATTTCGACGGGTACTGGGTGCCGCGCGGTTGGTCGAAGGAAGGGCCCGTCAAGACGATGGCGCGGATCGATCGCCCCGGCTCGGGCCGCAGCTACGGCCCGAACGGCGACGAGGTGATCGACATCGCCGGCCTGGCATGGGCGGTGCACCGTGGCATCTCCCGGGTCGAGGTCTCGATCGACGAGGGGGAGTGGCGCGAGTGCGAGCTGGCCGGTGTCCCCAGCGACGACACGTGGCGTCAGTGGCGCTACCGCTGGGCCGACTTCACGCCGGGCGAGCACACGGTCCGCGCTCGTGCGTACGACAACGACGGCGTGCCGCAGCCGGAAGAGCCGAAGTCGGTCGCCCCCGATGGGGCCCAGGGCTACCACCGGGTCCGCTTCGACGTCGATGTCTGACCGCCGGTGAGCGGGTCGGGTGTCGGTTGTCCCTCCGGGTGGGATCTCCGTCCGACCTGACGACTCGAATCGTCGGCCGGCGGAGGTCTCGGCCATCGCGCGCAACCTGAATCGCCAACCCGTACGCACGCTCCAACGGGAGGTCGGCACGGCCGCTCCGGTCGTCGCCGGTCGATCGGTTGGGGCGCTGGAGGCGGGTGTGACGCTGCGCCCGGGCTCAGGGTTCGAGCCGGACAGTGGTGCGCACGATGCCCGCCCGGTCGTGGCGGACGGTGATCGCCACCTCGGTTCCGGCGGGCGCTGACACGACCCACTCGGCCGCGGTGCGATCGCTGGTGTCGTCGGAGCCGCCGGCGAACATGCCGATCCCGCTGTTCTTGAGCACTCGGCCGGCGAGCTGGCCCAGGTCGACGCGCTCGGTGCCCGTCACGAGCGTGGCTCCCTCCGGCAGCGTGATCTCGCCACGGAGCGGCAGCACGATACGGCGATCGACGGCCTGCTGTGTGACGTTGGTCGGCAGGTAGCCCGTGTTCTCGACGACGACACGGATGCGCCAGGTGTCGTCTCCGGTGCGCTCGACCAACGTGTCGCGGTGGCGGAGTTCCGGGGCGATCAGCGCCTGGAAGATGGCCAGATCGGTATGCGGTGCCACCTCGGCCTCGAGCAGGTGTGGCGGGGGGTTGCGGAACACCGCAGCACTGTTCCAGCCGCCGAGCTCCACGGTGCCGAGCTGCGGATGTTCGTACTCGTACCAGTCGACGAAGCCGTCGTGGACGTGTTCGTCGACCCAGGCGAGCAGCTTGAGCTCGTCGTCGGCCGGGTGTGATCGGAACCACTCGATCGGGTGCGGGTCGTCGAGCCCGGCGGCGCGCATCGCGTTCCAGAACTCGGTCGTCCACGAGATCACCCCGACCTGGTCGTACGCCCAATCGCTGCCGCTGCCGCCGATGACCGCCTTCGGGTCGTACCGGAAGTCTTCGAGGATCGAGATCGACGGATAGCCGGTGATCTCGGTGTAGCGCTCGCCGAGATCTTCGTACACCCACTTGTCGACCGTGGGGAGCGCGTCCTGCGGCTTGTTGCCGTACGGGCGAAGGTGGACGCCCGAGAACGTGTGGTAGGCGAAGTAGGCGGTGATGTTCGGGCGGTCGTGGACGCCCTGGACGACCGCCCGCACCTCGGGTTCGCTGGTGGGGTAGTCGCCGGCGCCGGTGGGCGCCTTGCCCGGGAACCGCTCCCAGTCGAACGGGAAGTTTCGGTTCGAGTCGACCCCGGCGATCGGTGGGGCGATCGGCACGTTGACGCCGTCGTAGTTCTCGATCCGGCCTTCGCGGAAGAGCCGGAAGTAGTCGCCGCCGGCCTCGTCGGGCGCACGTGGCACCAGGAGCCGGGGGTCGGCCCCCGACGGCTTCCAGTTGCCGTTGGGGTCGGGTACCCGCATCTGGAGGCTGCGGCCGTCGAGGTCGACGTCGCCGACGATGAGGCCGTCGGCCTGGTCGGTGCGCGGCCATTCCCGCACCGTCGAACGGACGACGAACGGCACCTCGCCGAGCGCGAGTTCGGCACCGTCGGGGTTGACGCGAGGCACGATGTAGTACGTGCGGGAGTCGAGCGCCCGGGTGATCCGCTCGTCGTTGCCGTACCCGGTGCAGAGCGTGTGCAGCAGGTGGACGAGCGCCACCGACGCGGTCGTTTCGCTGGCGTGGATGTTGCCGTCGAGCCAGACCGCCGGCTTCTCGTGATGCGCGCCGTTGGCCCGGTTGGTGACCGTGGCGATCCAGAGTTCGCGCCCTTCGTACGACGTGCCGAGCACGTCGAGATCGACGAGGTCGGAGAACTCGGCGGCGATCTGTTGCAGCCACTCGGTCAGTTCAGCGAAGCGAGGTGCCCGGTCGAACGTGATGTCGGTCATGCCGGGCACACTAGAACCGAGTCGTCCTGCGTGGGTATATCAGCGTCGCGGTGCGTCGATCACCACGCCGAGCGGTCGGAAGCTCAACAACACATCAAGAACTCTCCGAGTGGGTTTACGACCACTGTGAGGTGTCGAAACTAGGCCCATGGAAGCCACCGCACGCCCCAAGCGACTCGCCCTCCGATGTGACCCGAAAGACCGTGGCTCGCGCCGTGAGCGCCGGGCGATCGCAGAACACTGCGAGGGCCGGATCCCGCCCGAGATGATGGCCGACCTCCAGCTCATCGCGTCGGAACTCGTCACGAACGCATACGAGCACGGTGCCCGCGGCGTGGTGACCCTCGACGTGACGCTCGACGGCGACACCGCCACGCTGACGGTGACGTCGACCGGCAACTCCAGCGGGATCGGACACCCGAGCAACTGGGAGTTCCCGGAGACCCCGACGGCATCGGGTCGCGGCCTCGCGTTGGCTCGGGCCGTGTCGCAGACGATCGAACTGCACACGGCCGTTGCGTCGTTCTCGCCCGACTGGGTGGCGATCACCGCCCACATCGGCTCGAAGGAGTCGACGCCGGAACCGCAGTGCCGCAACGCGGCGGTGTGACCGCCCGGGCGCAGGTCAATCGGCGGTGAGTTCGGCGGCCTTGGTCTCGAGCGCTCCGATCAGCTCGTCGAAGCTCTTGATGAAGCTGTCGACGCCCTCGCGTTCGAGTTGCGCCGACACATCGTCCATGTCGACGCCCACATCGGCGAGCCCCTGCCAGACACGATCGGCTTCCTCGTAGTTCTGGTCGACGGTCCGCTCGACGACGCCGTGGTCGGCAAAGGCTTCCAAGGTTGCCTCCGGCAGCGTGTTGACCGTGTCGGGGCCGATCAGGTTGTCGACGTAGAGCACGTCGGAGTACTCGGGGTTCTTGGTGCCGGTGCTGGCCCACAGCGGCCGTTGCACCCGGGCGCCGCGGGCGGCGAGGGCTTCCCAACGTGGCCCGCTGAACACCTCGGTGAACATGCGGTAGGCCAGTTGGCCCTGCGCCAGCCCGGCCTTGCCGCGCAGGGCGAGCGCCTCGTCGGTACCGATCGCTTCCAGGCGCCGGTCGACTTCCACATCGACGCGGCTGATGAAGAAGCTGGCGACGCTGGCGACTCGTGACAGGTCGGCGTCGGGGTCGGCGGCCAGCGACTCGAGGCCGGCGATGTACGCCTCCATCACCGCCGCGTGGCGCTCCAACGAGAAGATCAACGTGACGTTGATGTTGCGGCCCTCGCTGATCATCTGCTGGATCGGCGCGAGGCCCGCCTCGGTGGCCGGGATCTTGACCATCAGATTGCGGCGGTTCAGCCGCTCGTGGAGATCACGTGCCGCCGCCTCGGTGCCGGGGCCGTCGTTGGCCAGGCCGGGGTCGACCTCGACCGAGACGTAGCCGTCGACACCGTCGGACTCGTCGTACACGCGTGAGAACACGTCACAGGCACCGTGGATGTCGGCGAGCACCATCGCCCAGTAATCGTCGATCACCGGGTGCTCGTCGGCGGCGAGTTCGCTGAACTGCTCGTCGTAGTCGGGGGAGCCCTGGATCGCCTTCTGGAAGATCGACGGGTTGGACGTGAGGCCGCGCACGCCGCGGTCGCGAATGCGGGCGAGTTCGCCCGACGTCAGATAGCTGCGCTTCAGGTTGTCGAGCCAGGGGCTCTGGCCCTGTTCCCGGGAGAGTGCTTGCAAACGGTTGGTCATGAGTTGCTCCGATCGTGTTGGTTGTCGGCCAGGAGGTTCCTGGCGTGGGTCACCACGTTGTCGGGATTGATACCCAACTCGTCCATCACCACACCGCCGGGGGCGCTGGCACCGAAGCGTTCGATGCTGATCACGTCGTCGGCGTACTTGTGCCAGCCCTGAGCGACGCCCGCCTCGACGGCGAGCACCGGCACGTTCGGCGGGAAGATACCGCGCTGGAAACCCGTGTTCTGCTGCTCGAATCGGTCCCACGACGGCATGCTGACCACACGGGCCGACACGCCGTCGGCCGCGAGCCGGTCGGCAGCGGTGACGCACACGGCGACCTCGCTGCCGGTGGCGACCAGCACGATGTCGGGGGCGCCGTCGCCGCGGACGATGCCGGCGCCGAACTCGACGGCCGAGCCGTCGGTCACGACCTCGATGTTCTGGCGGCTGAGCACCAGGGCGGTGGGGCCGTCGTGGAGCACGGTGTCGCGCCAGGCGGCGATCGTCTCGTTGGCGTCGGCCGGGCGGATCACGTGCAGGCCGGGGATCGCCCGGATCGACGCCAGCTGCTCGACGGGCTGGTGGGTCGGGCCGTCCTCGCCGACGCCGACCGAGTCGTGTGTGAACACGAAACAGACCTTGGCGCCGGACAAGGCGGCGAGGCGTACGGGCGGGCGCATGTAGTCGACGAACACGAAGAACGTGCCGCCGGCCGGGAGGACGCCGCCGTGCTGTGCCATACCGACCATCGCCGAGCCCATGCCGTGTTCTCGCACGCCGTAGTACACCTGGCGACCGCCGGGGTTGGCGGCGGACTGCTCGGTCTGATGGTCGAGCTTCGTGCCGGTGTTGCCGGTCAGATCGGCGGCGCCGGCGACGAGGCCGGGAATCGAGTCTTCGGTGGCCTGGAAGGCTGCCTGGATGGCCTTTCGGGTGGGCACCTGCTCGCCCTGGTCGTAGGTGGGCAGGTCGGTGTCCCACCCCTCGACCCCGGTGCCGTTCCACGCGGCGACCCATTCGGGCGAGGCGATGGTGTCGGCGTTCCGTTCGCTCCACTCGTCGTGGGCGGCAGCACCGCGTGCCCGTGCGTGTTCGCGGTAGGCGCTGACGAGTTCGTCGGGAGCCCAGAACGGTTCGTCCGGGATGCCCATGACCTCCTTGGTGCGGGTGACGTCATCGGCGTCGAACGCCAGCCCGTGGGCCTCGTGGTCGTCGGTGTGATCGGGCGACGGGTAGCCGATGTGCGACCGCAACACCAGCAGCGTCGGTGAACCCGTGTGTGCCTTGGCGTCGTCGAGCGCCGCCTCGAGGGCGTCGAGGTCGTTCGCGATCTCGCCGAGCTCGACCACGTTCCAGCCGTAGCTCCGGAAACGGCCGGGCACGTCGTCGCTGTACGCGAGCTCGGTGTCGCCGTCGATCGTGATGTGGTTGTCGTCGTAGACAGCGATCAACCCGTCGAGGCCCAGGTGGCCCGCCAACGAGGCGGCCTCGTGCGACACGCCCTCCATCAGGCAGCCGTCGCCGGCGATCACGAACGTGTGGTGGTCGACCGCGGCGCCGAACTGGCCGGCGAGGACTCGCTCGGCGATGGCCATGCCGACCGCGTTGGCGAAACCCTGCCCGAGCGGGCCCGTGGTGACCTCGACCCCGACGGTGTGGCCGGCTTCGGGGTGACCCGGGGTGGCGCTCTCCCACTGGCGAAACGCCTCGAGGTCGTCGAGTTCGAGGCCGTGCCCGGTGAGGAACAGCATCGAGTACTGCAGGATCGAGGCGTGGCCCGCCGACAGGATGAACCGGTCGCGGTCGGCCCAGGCCGGATCGGCCGGATCGAATTTCATGACCCGGCTGTAGAGCACGTGGGCGAGGGGAGCAAGCGCCATCGCTGTGCCCTGGTGGCCGCTGTTGGCGGCGAGCGGGGCGTCCATGGCGAACCCACGGATTGCGCTGACGGCTTGCTGATCGAGTTCTGGAGATAGCGACGACATCACCGTCGACCCTATCGGTCGCCGTGCGCCTGGGTGATCAGCGGTGGGTGTCGTCGAGCCGGATCAGTTGCCGACCGTGGCGATCCGGATGATCGCCTCGTCGCTCAGCACGGTGTAGCCGTCACGACTGAACGGGCTGCCGAACGACGAGAAGGACAGTTCGCTCAACGCTCGCCCCTGTCGTTGGTACAGCAGCTCGAGGAACTGGCTGACGGTCTGATCGCCGATCGTGAGCGGCACTTCCAGCATCACCCCGACGACGAGGTCGGGATCACGCTCGGATTCGGTCCGGGTGACGATCACGTCGCCGATACCGACCTCGGCGAGATCGGGGTCGGCCGCGAACGACGTCTCGTAGAACGCGCCGATCACGTCGGCCAGGCACTGCTCGGCGCCGTCGATGCGTACCTCGGCCATCGCGGCCAGGGCGGTGTCGATGTCGGGCGCCAGCACGACCTCGTGGGACACCGTGGTCGAGTCGTCGCCCTCCGGATGGAACTCTCCGGTCGTGACCTTGAGACGATCGAGTTGATCGCCGACCTGTACACCGCTGTCGCGGCCGAGGCACGCGTCGAACTCCGCTTCGAATGCGGCAGCGGTGGGGTCGTCCTCGTCATCCTCGGCTGGGTCCTCGACCCAGCCGTCGGGAAAGACCGCCAACGTGATCAGCGCGGTGCGGGCATTCTCCCGGTCGGCCAGCTCGGCGTCGGTCAGGTCGTCGTCGTCGGCCACCGTGGTGGACGACGGTGGCGCCGACGTGCCGGTCGCAGCGGTCGTGGGCGGGGCGGTGCTGGTGGTCGACGTGCTCGACGACGTGTCGACCGGCGGTTGCGTGGTCGGCGGTGCGCTGGTGGTGGCAGCGGGGTCGGTCGCGGCCGTGGTCGACTCGGTCGTGGTCGACTCGGTGGTGGACGCGGCGGCGGAGGTGTCGTCGGTCGCGGCGTCGTCGGACGACGAGCAACCGACCAGCAACGCGGCGGCGACGATGGAAGCGGTGAGGCGAGGGATCACCTGCGGCAGGATACGAGACCGAGCGGTCAGCTCGGTGTATCTCCGGCCGGCGGCAGCAGCGTGAACGGCACCACGTGCCAGGGTTCGTGATCGACCCGGCAGTACGCGAACACCTGCCGGTAGTCGTCGAACTCGAGTTCGCCTCGGACCAGCCGATAGGTGAACTTGCCGGGTTCGACGGTGAACGGACTGACGTTGCGCGCCAGGTGCTCGCCGGCGTCGTCGGCTTCCGGGTCGCCCATCTCGGTGCGGAAGACGACTTCGAACACGCCGCTGCCGGATTCGCCGGGTGGGCAGAAGATCAACCCGACGAGGTGCGGAGCGATCGTGACCGGAGCCGGGCTCGGTGCGGCCATGGAGAACATCGCGCCGGTCAGGTCGATGCGCGTCGACGGGCCGGGCGCCTGACGCATCTCGAAGTTCTCGACGAAGAGGGCCGAAACGATCTGCATCCGGTCGAGGGTACCTGCGAAGATCGAGACGATGCACGACGACGCCGAACGCTGGAATGCGCGCTACCAGGGACGTTCCACCGGTGAGCCCTCCATGCCCAAGGGGCTCGGCGGCATCGAGCTCGAGCGGGGCGGGCGCTGCCTCGACGTGGCGTGCGGGCTCGGCGCCCAGTCGATCTGGGCCGCCCGACAAGGATTCGAGGTGGTGGCCCTCGACACGTCCGACGTGGCGATCACTGCGCTGAACTCCGCGGCGATGTCGGCCGGCGTCCGTGACCGGATCGAGAGCCGGGTGGTCGACCTCGACGACGGCTTGCCGACCGAACTCACCAGTTCGTTCGACCTGGTCATCTGTCAGCGGTTCCGAGACCCGGGCCTCTACGAACAACTGGTGTACGCGCTCGTGTCGGGCGGTGTGCTCGTGATCACCGTGCTGTCGCAGGTGGGCGCCGACGGCGAACCCGGGCCGTTCCACGCTCCGCCCGGCGACCTGGTGTGCGCCTTCCGCGAGTTCGACGTCGAGGTGCTCCGCAGCGTCGAACTCGACGGCGAGGCCACCCTGGTCGCCCGTCGCCGCTGACGATCAGCCCGGCACACGAAGCAGCAACCGGTAGCTGCCGGCGATCGGTACGAGGCCGAACCGCCGGGAGTCCACGGCGCCGGCCTCGGCGTTGTCCGAACGGGCCTCGAAGTGGTCGCCGCGCACGTCACCGACGCGCTTGACGAGCCAGAACCCCGGTCGGCCGGGGTGCTCGAAGCACCGGATCTCGCCGCGTCGGATGCGCTTCGTTCGCAGGCCGATGATCCCGTCGCCCGGTCGCAGCGTCGGTTCCATCGAGGCCTCGGCCACGACGAACCGTTTGATGGTGTCCACGGTCGGGAAGTGTAGGTTTGGTCACGTTCCGTCTCTCACGGCAATCAACGAAGGAGAACCATCCGATGCTCAGCCGCCTCTTCACCAATGCGACCGTCGCTCACGCCCACTGCGACCTGTACTGCGGTGTCTACGACCCGGCCCAGGCCAAGATCGAGGCGCTGTCGTGCCTGAAGACGATCGGCAAGTACCACGACTCCGACGACGACCACTTCAAGACCCGCTGCATCATCGTGAAGGAGCAGCGCGCCGAAGAAGTGAAGCACCACTTGATGGTGCTGTGGGCCGACTTCTTCGCCCCCGACCACTTCGCGCAGTTCCCGAACCTGCACCAGCTGTTCTGGGACGCCATCCACCAGGCCGGCGAGGTCAAGAAGTCGCTCGACAAGGAGCCGGCCGAGAAGCTCCTGTCGCTGATCGACGAGATCGCCGACGTGTTCTGGCAGACCGAGAAGGCGAAGGGCATGGGCGTCTACCCGCCCAGCTGAGCGACCTTCCGAACGAACTGGCGCAAGCGCCGGTCGGCCCGCTCAGGCGGCGTTGGCCGGCGCTTGTGCGCGCCCGGCCAGCTTCAGCTCGTTGAGGCGCACCCGCGCCAACCGCATCCAGGTGAGCGGCTTGATCACGAGCCAGCCGGGGTCGATCTCGTACCAGCGGTGCGCCAGCTTGGCCGAGGTCGGCGCCGCGTGATGGTTGTTGTGCAGGCCCTCGCCGGCGGTGATGAACGCGAGCCACTGGAGGTTGGTCGCCGAGTTGTCGTAGGGGCGACGTCCGAAGTGGTGCCCGATCGCGTTCACCGCGGCGGAGCCGGCGAGGTAGTAGTTGACGTGGATGACGGCGGCGAGGAGCCCCACCTGCCAGCCGAATCCCAGACAGAGCAGCGCCGTGCCGGCGACGAGCCCGAGCCATGAACGATCGAACAGCACTCGATCCCAGGCGGTGGGAGCCAGGTCTTTGGCGTACTTGTCGATGTTCGCCTGGTCGTGGGCAGCCGCCCGGTACATCTTGAGGTTCTGGAACTGGACGGTCGTCCAACCGCTGACAGCGGGGGAGTGGGGATCGTCGGGCGTGTCGGTGTGGGCGTGGTGTTTGCGGTGAACAGCGACCCATTCGCGCACCTTGATGCCCGTGCTGAGCCAGACGAGCGTCTTGAACACGGCGTGAGCCGGTCGACTGAACACGATCGCCCGGTGGGAGAGCCCCCGGTGGAGGTACACGGTGGTGCAGACGTTGGCGAGCGTCGTGACCGAGATCCCGACGGCGAGAGCAAGGAGCAGAGTGCGCATCGGACTCCACCATAGCAGCGGCTACCTACTGGTCGGTAGGCGATCCGGCTGCCGACGGTGTTAGCGTCTCGGTTCACATGACGACGGACATCACAGCGGCGGCCGCGACCCCGATCGGGGATCCGCGTTCGACACGCGAACAGATCCTCGACGAGGCGTTGGGCTGTTTCGCGCACGCGGGCTACGAAGGCACCTCGCTCAACGACATCGCGGCCGGTGTCGGAATCCGGCGACCGAGCCTGCTCCACCACTTCGCTTCCAAGGAGGCGCTGTACCAGGAGGTGTTCGAGCACCTGCTCAGCGATTGGTTCGACCGTCTCACGTCGGCGATCGCGGCCCCACAAGACGGTTGGGACAAGGTCGAGCTCGTGCTGCGTACCGGCTTCCGCTTCTTCGCCGACAACCCCAACTACGTGCGCATGGTGCGCCGCGAGGCGATCGACGGCGGCGAACACCTCGCGATCGACCTGGCCAGCGTGCTGCGACCGATGTTCGACCTCGCTGCCGACTACTTCGAGAGGCAGATGGCCGCCGGGGTGTTCACGCCCCAGGACGCCCGCCAACTGTTGATCACCGGCTACGGCGCACTGCTGTCCTACTTCTCCGACGAGCCGTTCCTCGAAGGCCTGCTCGACGTCGCACCGCTGTCCGACACGGCACTGGCCGCACGCGAAGAACACGTCGTGCAGTTCTTCCGCTCCGCGCTCCTGCCGTAGTCGATTGCCAGCCGTGCGCGGACCCGGATGGGTACCGTGGGCGGCGCATGAGTGCCGCCACGACCCTCTCCGAATCCGCGTCGAAGAAGCTCCTCGTCGCCTACGGCCTGCCGGTCCCCGACGAACGACTGGTGACCAGCGCGGCCGACGCCGTCGTCGCAGCGGACGAGATCGGATATCCGGTCGTCGCCAAGCTCGAAGGCGACACGATCGCACACAAGACCGAACGGGGCCTCGTCAGGCTGAAGCTCGGCGACGCCGCAGCCGTCGAGACGGCAGCCCGCGATCTGCTCGCGGCAGCGACACCCGACGACGGCGACGTTCGAGTACTGGTGGCGCCGATGGTCGGCGGCAACCGCGAACTGATCATCGGTCTCGTCAGGGACCCCCAGTTCGGGCCCACCGTGATGCTCGGTATCGGCGGCATTCTGGCCGAGGCGATCGCCGACGTCGTGTTCCGACCGGCGCCGCTCGACGAGGTCACGGCCGACGAGATGATCGACGACCTCGCGACCCAGGCGCTGCTCGGCGAGTTCCGGGGTGAGGCGGCGGTCGACCGAGACGCGCTCGTCACCCTGCTGGTCGGACTCGGACGCCTGGCCGTCGAGCGCCCCGACGTGGCCGGCGTCGACGTGAACCCGCTGATCATCACCGCCGACGGAGCCCCCGTCGCGGTCGACGCGCTCGTCGAGGTCGGCGACCCGGTCAGCGCCCACCCGCCGATGCGTCCCCGCCCGGACGACGAGGGGTTCCGAGCGCTGTTCGATCCGCGTGGCGTCCTGGTCACCGGCGCGTCCACGCACCCGGGCAAGTTCGGGTTCGTGTCGCTCCACAATCTGTTGGCATCGGGGTACGAGGGTGCGGTGTTCGGCACCAACCTGAAAGGCGAGGAGGTGCTCGGCATCCAGACCGTCGCCGACATCGAAGCCCTCCCCGACGACACGATCGATCTCGTCTTCGTGTGCACGCCCGGCTCCACCAACCCCGAGATCCTGCGGGCCTGCGCCGCGAAGGGAGTGCGCGCCGCGTTCGTCACCTCCGCCGGATACGGCGAGGCGGGCGACGAGGGCCGCGTGGCCGAGCGCGAACTGGTCGAACTCGCCGACCGACTCGGCATCCTGCTCGCCGGACCGAACGGACAGGGCGTGGTGTCGACCCCGGCCGACCTGTGCGCCCAGATCGTCGCTCCGTACCCGCCGGCCGGTTCGATCGGTGTCGCCAGCCAATCGGGCAACTTCGTGTCGAGCTTCCTGAACCTGTCGCGCTCGACCGGCGTCGGTATCAGCCGGGCCGTGTCGGCCGGCAATGCGGCCGCCGTGGGGGTGGCCGACTACCTCGACTTCTACGCCGACGACCCGGCCACGTCGGTCGGGCTCGCCTACATCGAGGGCATCACCGACGGCGAGGGACTGATGCGGCGGTTGGGCGCCGCCGCCCGTCGCCAACCGCTCGTGCTGCTCAAGGGCGGTGCCACCGCCGGGGGCGCCCGTGCAGCGGCGAGTCACACCGGTGCCCTCGCGGCCGACGACAAGGTCTTCGACGGAGCGTGCCGGGCGAACGGCATCACGCGTGCTGGCAGTGTCGACGAGGCGTTCGAGTTCGCCGCGACGTTCGCCACGCAACCGCTCCCGACCGGCCCCAACGTCGTCGTGCTCACCACGGCCGGCGGATGGGGTGTCGTCACCGCCGACGCCGTCACCCGAGACCCCGACCTCGAGTTGCTCGAGTTGCCCGACGACTTGCTCGCAGCGATCGACGAACACCTGCCTCCGCGCTGGAGCCGGAACAACCCGGTCGACTGCGCCGGGGGCGAGACGCGTGACACGATTCCGACCGTGATGGGTCTGATCGCCGACCACCCGGCCGTCGACGCGATCGTGTACATCGGCATCGGCATCCAGTCGAATCAGGCCCGCCTCATGCGCGAGGGGCGGTTCTATCCCGACCACGGCCTCGAGCGGATCGTCGACTACCACGAGCGGCAGGATCGCCGATTCGCGGAGGCCGCCGTCGAGATCGGTCGCCGCACCGGCAAGCCGATTCTGTCCGCCACCGAACTCGCCGTCGCCGACCCCGCGAACCCAGGGCCGGCGACGCTGCGCGAACTCGGGGTCGTCACCTACCCCAGCGGTGACCGCGCCGTGGCGGCGTTGGGCGCCATGTACCGACGCGCCCGCCACGAGGAGCGGCGCCGCACGTGACCGCACGCCCTCGAGCGGGCATCCATCCGCTGGTCCTCGTCTCGATCGTCGCGCTGATCCCTGCGCTCCTGTTGTGGAGCGTGTGGCGCTGGGCCGATGCTCGAGCCGACGTCGCCGCCGATGCCGTGCCCGCCGTCGACCCCGACGACCCAGCGCCGACGCCGGAACCCGAACCGAGCGTGGAGCTCACGACGCAACTGCTGTCGCTGCGACGCTCGGCGACCGTGCTCTCCCGTGAGCTGAACTTCGACGCGTTCCGATCCGCGGTGCAGCCGCTGTTGGACAGCGTCAACGATCGATCGTGCGCCGCAGTATCGCTGGACGGCGCACTCGTCGGTGCCCGGAACGCCGACACGGTGGTCATCCCCGCCAGCAACCAGAAGATCTTCGTCGCCGCTGTCGCCGAAGAGGTGTTGGGCAACGACTTCGTCTACACCACCCGGCTCGTCGGGCCGTCGCCGTCGGGCGGTGTCATCAGCGGCGATGTGTTCCTGGTGGGCGGTGGCGACCCACTGCTGTCCGGCGAGTGGTACGAGAGCGCCGAGCTCGACCGGTTCGCGGCGTTCAACACGACCTCGCTCGACTCGCTCGCACGTCAGCTCGTGGACGCCGGCGTCACCCAGATCGCCGGCGCCGTGCGCGGCGACGGCAGCCGGTACGACGACGAGTACTACGCACCGGGGTGGGGCGGCGGCGTCGCCGGCCTCGAGGCCGGCCCGTACGACGCGCTCCTCGTCAACGATGCCCGCGTGCTCGGCGACGACCAGCGCGGTTCCGACCCCAACGAGGCGGGCGCCCGCGAGTTCGTCCGAATCCTCTCCGAACAGGGCATCATCGTCACCGGGGGAGCGTCCTCGGGGGTCGCCCCCGACGGGGCGACCGAGCTCGGCGCGGTCGATTCGCAGCCGTTGCCTGCGATCATTGCCGAAATGCTCACCAACAGCGACAACAACACCGCCGAGCTGATGGTCAAGGAGATCGGCTATGCGGTCACGGGCTCCGGCACCCGGGTCGCCGGGTTGGAGGTGATCGGCTCGACGATCGCCGGGTGGGGCGTCGACGTGACGGGCCTCGAGCTCGGCGACGGGAGTGGGCTCAGCCTGGACAACCGCACCACCTGCACCACGCTGCTCGGCGTGCTGCAGCACGTCGGTCACGACAGCGCGACCGGGCAGGGACTGGCCGTCGCCGGTACCTCGGGCACGCTGGTCGACATCTTCGGCGACACCACGATGGCCGGACGTCTGCGCGGCAAGACCGGCACACTCAACAACTTCCCGATCGACCAGGACCCTCCCGCCGTCAAGGCGCTCTCCGGGTTCCTGCCCGTCGACGGCGGGGGAGCGATCGAGTACACACTGCTGCTGAACGGCCCGACGATCTCCGACCAGAGCGAGTACCGACCGGTGTGGGCCGAGCTGGTGACCGCGCTCGATTCGTTCCCCGCCGTCGCCTCCCCGGCCGCGCTCGGTCCGCGATGAGCCCGCATCGACGGCGGGCGGTTCCGCTCGCCGGGCTCACCGCGTTCGCGCTCGTCCCGGCGATCGTGCTCGCCGGGGTGTGGCAGTACGCCGACGCGAACGTGCCGCCGCCGACCACGACGACGACCACCACGATCCCGGCAGAGCCATCCCCCGAACTCGTCACCGATCTGCTGTCGCTGCGCCGCCACCCCACGCCGCTCGCCGATCGAGTCGCCCGGGAAGCATCCTCTGCAGCCTTCGAGGAACGGATCGGCGTGGTGGCCGACGACATCGGTGAGCAGGCGTGTCTGCGGATCGTCGACGACACGGACGTGGTGCTCGAACTCGGCACCCAGGGCGGCCTGATCCCGGGCAGCAACCAGAAACTCTTCGTGGCCGCGGTTGCGCTCGACGTGCTCGGCCCCGATCACCGTTTCCGTACCGAGTTGCAGTCGCCGCGGCCGTTCGGTGGCACGGTCACCGGAGACGTGTACCTGGTCGGCGGCGGCGACCCGGTGCTGCGCACCGACGGTGTGCCCGACCCGTTGCGCCACCCGGCCTTCAACACCACGTCGCTCGACCGGCTGGTCGACCAGCTGGTGACGCTCGGGATCACCACGATCGACGGTGACATCGTCGGCGACGGCAGCCGCTACGACGACGAGTTCCGGGCGCCGTCGTGGGGCGACGACATCACGAACATCGACGGCGGGCCGTACGACGCCCTGCTCGTCAACGACGGGCTCATCGAGAACGGCAACTACGGGCTGAACCCGAACCGCAGCGCCGCTCGTGTCTTCGCCAACCTCCTGCTCGCAAGCGGCATCACGATCACCGGCGGCA
>CAXAWD010000022.1:0-17402 GCA_963972325.1 uncultured Acidimicrobiaceae bacterium | reverse complement strand
GAACCCCGAGGACACCTACCAGGCCCTCGAGCGCTACGGACGCGACCTGACCGAAGTGGCCCGGGCCGGCAAGCTCGACCCGGTCATCGGGCGCGACGACGAGATCCGCCGGGTCATCCAGGTGCTCTCCCGCCGGACCAAGAACAACCCGGTCCTCATCGGCGAACCCGGTGTCGGCAAGACCGCCATCGTCGAGGGCCTGGCCCAGCGCATCGTCGAAGGCGACGTCCCCGACTCGCTGCGCGACAAGCGTCTCGTCGCCCTCGACCTGTCCGCCATGGTGGCCGGCGCAAAGTACCGGGGCGAGTTCGAGGAACGGCTCAAGGCGGTGCTCAAGGAGATCACCGACTCCGCCGGCCAGGTCATCACCTTCATCGACGAGCTCCACACCATCGTCGGTGCCGGCGGCGGCTCCGAAGGGGCGATGGACGCCGGCAACATGATCAAGCCCATGCTCGCCCGCGGCGAGCTCCACATGGTCGGCGCCACCACCCTCGACGAGTATCGCAAGCACATCGAGACCGACGCCGCCCTCGAACGCCGCTTCCAGCAGGTCTACGTCGACCAACCCTCCGTGGAGGACACCATCGCCATCCTGCGCGGCCTCAAGGAGCGCTACGAGGTCCACCACGGCGTCCGCATCCAGGACACCGCCCTCGTCGCTGCCGCCACCCTGTCGGACCGGTACCTGACCGGGCGGTTCCTGCCCGACAAGGCCATCGACCTCGTCGACGAGGCCGCCAGCCGGCTGCGCATCGAGATCGACTCGATGCCGACCGAGATCGACGTCGTCGAACGCCGCATCCGCCAGCTCGAGATCGAACGCGTCGCGCTGGCCAAGGAGACCGACGACGCGTCCAAGGACCGTTTGGCGGCGCTCGATGCCGAGCTGGCCGACCTGCGCGAGCAGGTCACCGGCATGAAGGCGCACTGGCAGGCCGAGAAGCACGCCATCGCCGCCATTCGCGACACCAAGGGCCAGATCGAAGACGCCCGCACCGACGCTGACCGCTGCGAACGCGACGGCGACCTGTCCACCGCCGCGGAGATCCGCTACGGCCGCATCCCCGCCCTCGAGCGGCGCCTGGCCGAAGAATCCGACCGGCTGGCGGAGCTGCAGACCGAGCAACGCATGCTCAAGGAGGAGGTCGAGGAGGAAGACATCGCCGAGGTCGTCGGCGCCTGGACCGGCATCCCCGTCGCCCGGCTCCTCGAAGGCGAACGCGACAAGCTGCTCCGCCTCGAAGACGCCCTCCACCAACGGGTCGTGGGTCAGCACACCGCGGTCTCCGCGGTGGCCAACGCCATCCGCCGGTCCCGGTCCGGACTCTCCGACCCCGACCGGCCGATCGGCACGTTCCTGTTCCTCGGCCCCACCGGCGTCGGCAAGACCGAGCTGGCCCGCACCCTGGCCCAGTTCCTCTTCGACGACGAACGGGCCATGGTCCGCATCGACATGTCCGAATACGGCGAGAAGCACACCGTCGCCCGCCTCATCGGCGCCCCGCCCGGCTACGTCGGCTACGACGAGGGAGGCCAGCTCACCGAGGCGATCCGCCGCCGCCCCTACGCAGTGGTGCTGCTCGACGAGCTCGAGAAGGCCCACGGCGACGTGTTCAACGTCCTGTTGCAGGTCTTCGACGACGGCCGGCTCACCGACGGGCACGGCCGCACGGTGGACTTCACCAACACCGTGCTCATCATGACCTCGAACCTGCCCGGCGATCCCCGGGAGTTCTTCCGGCCCGAGTTCGTCAACCGCATCGACGAGATCGTCCGCTTCGACGAGCTCACCCGGTCCGACCTCGTCCGCATCGTCGACATCCAGCTCGACCTGCTGCAGCGGCGCCTCGACGCCCGCAACATCACCCTGGAGGTCACCGACGCCGCCAAGGAGCTGCTCGGGAACCTCGGCCACGACCCGGCCTTCGGGGCCCGGCCCCTCAAGCGGGTCATCCAGAGCCAGATCGGAGACCAGCTCGCCGTGGCCATGCTCGAGGGCCGCTACAGCGACGGTGGCACCGTCAAGGTCGACGCCGACGACGGCGCCATCGTCCTGCGATGAGCGCCGTCCGCCGAGAGGAGGTACGCGGGAATGAGCATCCGGGTACAGGTCTCCGCCAGCGGTGACGACACGGTGGTCGCGCTCAGCGGCAGCGGAAACACCGCCGTGCTCGTCCACCTCGCCGACGGGGTCGGCGCCATCGCCCGGTCGACCCGCGGGCGGGTGTTCGTCGACGTCGGCGGCGTCGAGCTGCTCGGCGCCGAGCCCGAGGCCGACGGGCTCGGCGCCTTCGTCGACCGGCTCCTGATCGTCGCCGACGGCCGCAGCGCCCTCGTCGCCTCGCCCGGCGACCGGCACGACCTGCTCGTGCGCGCCGGCATCGCCCAGCGCATCCCCGTCCATCGATCAGCACCGCCAGGAGCCGCGCCCCGATGACCGCCACGACCGAGTTCCCCGAGCACACCATCACCGAGGTCCTCGACCAGCTGGCCGGCCGGGGGTACGCCGGTAGCTTCCACATCGATGACCGCACCAGCCCCGGGGGCCTGTGGTGCGGGGCCTGCCGCCACCGATTGCGGCCCGAACCGATCCGGGTGGCCGAGACGTGGCGCTTCGAGGGCCCCAGCGACCCCGCCGACGAAGCGCTCCTGCTCGCCTTCACCTGCCCCCACTGTCGCACCGGCGGCGTCCTGGTCTGCGCCTACGGGCCCGGCACCTCCGATGGCGAGACCGAGGTGATCGCCGCCCTCGATCGGCCGCCGACCGGCGACGGCGCGCGATCATCCAGCCGCCGATGACCCGGCCGCTGCCCCCGTGGGTCGAAGGCCGGACCCTGTACCACCTGCATGCCCTGCGCGCCGCCGGCGCGCCGGACGCCAACCCCGACGTCCACGCCGGCTCACCCTGCGGTCACGGACTTCGGCGGCTGGTGGGCTGGCTCGACCACGTCGCCGGCCTCGGCGCCGGTGCTGTCCTGCTGACCCCAATCGGCGTGTCGATGACCCACGGCTACGACGTCGTCGACCCGTTCCGGTTGGATCAGCGCCTGGGCGACGACCGCGACTTCGACGACTTCGTCGACGCCTGCGCCACCCGGGACCTGCGGATCGTCCTCGACGGCGTGTTCAACCACGTCGGCCGGGCGTTCCCCCGCTTCGCCGACGTGCGCCGCGACGGCCCCCGGTCGGCGGGCGCCTCGTGGTTCCGGATCGATCCGTCCCGCGACGACGGCGACGGCTTCGGCTACGACACCTTCGAAGGCCACCGCGACCTCGTCGCGCTCGACCACCACAGCGAGGAGGTGCTCGAGTGGGCGGTCGCCGTCGCGACGCACTGGCTGGCCCGGGGTGCCGACGGCTGGCGGCTCGATGCCGCCTACGCCGTACCGGCCGAGTTCTGGCACCGGTTCAGCGGCGCCGTGCTCGAACGCCATCCCGACGCCCTCCTCTTCGGCGAGCACATCCACGGCGACTACCCCGGCTTCGTCGCCCGCAGCGGCCTGCACGCCGTCACCCAGTACGAGCTCCACAAAGCCCTGTGGAGCGCATGCAACGACCGCAACCTCTTCGAGCTGTCGTGGGCACTGCACCGGCACCGCGACTTCTGCGCCACGTTCACCCCCGTGACCTTCGTCGGCAACCACGACGTCACACGCATCCGCTCCCAGCTCGCCGATCCCGGCCACACCGGCCACGTCCTCGCCGTGCTGTTCACCGCCCCCGGCATCCCCTGCATCTACTACGGCGACGAGCTCGGCGCCCGAGGCGTCAAGGAGCACCGCCGCGGCGGCGACGACGCCATCCGCCCCACCCTCGACGCACTGCCCTCCACCGGCCGCGACCCCGACCTCTTCGACACCCACCGCCGCCTCATCGCCCTGCGGCGCGCCCGCCCCTGGGTCACCGATGCCCGCCTCGAGGTCACCGTGACCGAGAACCACCACCTGCAGTACGTCGTCTCCAGTACCCAACATGGGCTGCTCGTCGCGATCGACCTCGGCGGCGGGCCCACGGCCCACTGCGTGGACCTCGACCGCTGGGTTCCCATCGCCGGCTCCGATCCCTCGCCCGCCGACGGGACCCTCCTGTCCGGGACCTGGACGATCCTCGAACGACGGTGAAAGCGATCGTCAACTGGCCAGCTCCATGCCGGTGCTTCGGATGCGGAACACGAGGACGGCGACGTCGTCGCGCAGTTCCTCGACGGAACCGGCGAGACCGACGAGGTGCGTGGCCAGCGGCTCCACCTCCACCGTCCCGGCCTGCGCCGCCGTGGCCCGCAAGCGTTCGATCCCGTCGGAGATCGGCTCCGAGGCGTCCTCGACCAGTCCGTCGCTGTAGAGCACCAGCGCAGCGCCAGCCGGCACCATGGTACGGCGGGTCCGGTACCGAGCACCCGGGAACGCTCCCAGCGGAGGGCCGGGCCGGACCGGCAGCACCTCGGCCGAACCCTGACCGTCCACAGCCAGCGGCGGCGGATGACCCGCAGAGGCGACGTTCAGCCCCATCTCGTCGATCTCCACGCAGCAACACGTCGCGAAGCTGCGCCGGTCCAGCATGAAGCGGTTCAACCGTGCCAGCGCGGCGCCGGCCGACAGCCCCTCAAGGAGGTGGCTGTGCAGCGCAGTGCGCGCCTCGCACATCTGCACCGCGGATTCCACGCTGTGCCCGGCCACGTCTCCCAGCACGAGAACGGTGCGGCCATCGCCCGGCACCACCACGTCGTACCAGTCGCCGCCCACGTGCGCCCCTTCGCCCGCCGGCAGGTACCGGACCGCGGCCTCACCATTGACCCGGGGATCGAGGGTCGGCAGCAGCCGCTCCTGCAGCTCCAACCCGATGCGACGATCGCTGTCGTGGCGCAGCACCCGGTCAACCGTCGCAGCCACGACTGCCGTGAGCGCGTCGAGCTGCCGGACGAATCCGGGATCGCCGGTCTCTGACGTCCGCACTTCGATCGCCACCAACCCTCCGAGGCCCAGCGGTGCTACGGCCCGCAGCGCAACCGGTCCGTCACTGCGCCGGCCCGACACGGCCTCGGCCTTCGGAGCCCATCCGGACAGGAGCGGAACATCTCCACCCCGACCACGCCATGCCCGCTCGGCCAACAGCTCTGGCTCCCCGACGGGGTCGCACAGCCAGACGGCTGCGCCATCTGCCGACAGCACCTCGACGCATGCCCCCAGCGCGGCATCGGCGGCCTCGGTCATCGTCGTTGCCGCCGTCAGCCTCGCGACCGCGAGGCCCCACGCCGTCCAGGGATCGTCCCGCATTGCACTCACCGGCGTCCTCACCACCACACTCACCGACAACGTCGAGCAGCTTTCAGCGACGAGGACACCGGGTTCCGGGGCAACGCACCTCGCAGGATCTGCAGCGCAGGCAACCTAGGAGGCCGCGCCCCGCCGTGCAACGCGAGCGGGCGCCACACGGTGGTCCGGCCCGATCGAGGCTCAGGCGGTCAGCGCTCTCGGCTGCACCCATCGAGCGGCGACGCGACCACGAACAGCGGCACGCAGCCAGCGTCGCCGACATCGGCCCCGCGGACGCCATCAGGTCCTGCGTCGACGCCTTCGCTCACAACGGCCGTCACGGCAGGAGGACGCACCGGACCCGCTTCGGCCTACCCGTTCGCCGGCACCGTCAGCGCCGCCACCGCCGCACACGCCACAAAGGCAAGCACGGTCCCCGCCGGCGACCCCTCCCGCTGCCCACGCGAGACCACGCGGACACCGCCGACCGGTCGGCGTCGAGCGGACACCACGCTGGCGGCGTCAGCGTGCTCGGCGGCGACGCCGGCCGGCACGTGGTCCGGGACGGGCGGGGGCGCCACGGGCGATGCTGGCCGGCGCCGCGGTCGCGTCACAGGGTCCAGGTACCTGACGGTCGGGATGGTCGTGGTCACGGGCGTTCCACCTCCTCGTGCAGGAGCAGGTGAGGGCCCGATGCCGACGCCGGACGAGCTCACCAGCTCCGTCTTGACGTGCGCCTTCCAACCGACACCGAACGACTCTCCGTCCGGCCACATTCCCGCCAGCTCCAACTGTCCGCCCAGACGAGGCCAACCAACCGCCATCCCCGCACTCACCGCATCGCTCGTCCCCGCCGGCGTGGCGCACTCGGATCTGACCGCCAGGATGGCCGTCGTGAACGACGGCTACTTCAACGACATCCGCTACGCCAACCTCACCATCGACCGGGCGATCGCCGCCAGCGTCATCGAGCTCGCCATCGAGATCGCCCGCGAAGGACGCGAGGGACGCAAGATCGGGACGATCTTCGTCATCGGCGACGAAGACCGGGTGCTGGCGCACAGCCGCTGCCTGATCCTCGACCCCCTCACCGGCCACCCGCGCGAAGCGCTCGCCGTCACCGACCCCAACCTGCGGGAGACGGTCAAGGAACTCGCCCAACTCGACGGCGGCTTCATCGTCAGCGCCGACGGGTACGTGATCTCCGCCACCCGATACTTCACCGCCTCGATCGACGACCTCGAGCCCATGCTCGGGCTCGGGACCCGGCACATCGCGGCGGCATCCATCTCCCGGCACACCGACGCGCTCGCCGTCGTCGTGTCCGAGAGCTCCGTCGTCCGGCTCTTCGACGGTGGCCGGCTCACCGCCGAGATCCTCCCCGAGGTCTGGCTCCTCAACCGGTTCAGCAGTCACATGCCCCACCCCCGCCTGGCCGCGCACCCCGCCGAGAACATCGCCGTCGTGTCCGAGGAATGACACCTGGCGCCGCCACCCGACGCTGCGCCGCACTCCTTGACTGATCGGGCCGCCGCGGAAATGAGAAGCGCACCTTCCTGACGGCTCGATGTCCACATGGAGGATGCGACATCGATGCGGACGTTTCACGTCGGTGACCAGCGACGTCCTGGTGGTCGATATACGGTCAGGTCCGGCGGCGGTCCTCGGTGTCCATCCGGCGCCTGCACTGGATTCGCACCGTGCCGTCGACCGCTTCGACCCGCAGTTCATCGGTGAACGCCCGGGCGATCATCAGGCCACGACCACCATGACGCAGTGGGTCGCCCAAGTCGGCGCGTACAGGAGGCGCATCGTTAGCAACCCGGTTCTCGACCTCGATGACAACATCGCGCCGGTCGATCCACGCTCGTGCAGTCGGCCGGCTCTCACCGACGCCGGTGGCCTTAGATGCATTGGAGACGAGTTCGCTGAAAACCACAGCGAGCTCTGCGCCGGTCTCGCCGGACAACCCATTGCCCTCGAGCCAGTGCCAAAACGACTGGCGCGACAGCGAAACAGCGACGGTCCCCGAGTGTCGCCCGCCAGTGGGATGGGACCACCTGGCGTGAGTTTCGCCAGTGGGATGGGACCATCTCGTCGCCAGTGATGGGACCACCCGTTCGCCAGTGATGGGACCACCTCCTGGGTCCGCCAGTTCCGGTGTCGTGGACGCTCGGCTTGCCGTCGCCGTTGTCGACGAGACCATCAGGAGGCGGCATGGCGTTCCGGGAGGTTCGCGTGTTCGAGATTCGAGAAGTTCTGCGGCTGTGGTTGCGTGGCAAGGGTCAGCGGCCGATCAGCGAGTTGGCGGGGATGGACCGCAAGACGGTCCGCCGCTACATCGATGCTGCGGTCGAGTTGGGTCTGGACCGGGCCGGCGGGGAGGACCAGCTGACGGATCTGCTCCTCGCCCAGGTGGTCGAAAGGGTCCGTCCGCATCGCACCGACGGGCGGGGTGAGGCTCGCCGGTTGCTCGATGCCCACCGAGACCAGCTGGTCGAGTGGCTCGACGACGAGGGCCTGACCGTGGTGAAGGTGCACGAGCTGTTGGAGCGCAACGGTGTGGCGGTGCCGGAGCGGACGTTGCACCGCTACGCGCTCGAGGAACTCGGCGTCGGTCGTTCGGTTCAAGGATCGACGGTCCGGGTGAACGACGGCGAGCCGGGTGATGAGTTGCAGGTCGACTTCGGCAAGCTGGGCCGCATCCCCGATCCCGAGACCGGGAAGCAGCGGGACCTGTGGGCACTGGTGTTCACACCGGTCGTGTCGCGCTACAGCTTCGTGTGGCTCACCCACCGCCAGACGACCGAGGATGTGATCGCCGGGTTCGAGGCGGCGTGGGCGTTCTTCGGCGGGGTCTTCGCCACGGTGATCCCCGACAACATGAAGAGCATCGTCGACCGCGCCGACAGCCTCGAGCCGCGGTTCAACCAGGCCTTCGTCGAGTACGCGCAGGCCCGCGGGTTCGTGATCGACCCGGCCCGGGTCCGCTCACCGAAGGACAAGCCCCGGGTCGAACGGGTCGTGCCCTATGTGCGCAACAACTTCTTCGCCGGCGAGGGCTTCATCGACCTGGCCGACGCGCAACGCCGAGCCGACGTGTGGGCCCGGGAACGGGCGGGCATGCGGACTCACGGCACCACGCAGCTCCGCCCGGCCGAGCACTTCCGCCTCGAAGAAGCCCCCGTGCTCGCCGCGGCACCGACGGCGCCCTACGACGTGCCGGTCTACGCGGTCGCGAAGGTTCATCGGGACCATCACATCGAGGTGGCCAAGGCGCTCTACTCGATCCCCGGGAACCTGATCGGCACCCGCGTCGACGTCCGAGCCGACCGAGCGCTGGTGCGGGTGTTCTCCCGGGGTCAGCTGATCAAGGTCCACCCCCGCCAGGCACCGGGCGGACGCTCCACCGACCCAGAGGATCTGCCGTCGGACAAGACGATCTATGCCATGCGCGACCTCGACAAGCTCCAGCGCCTGGCTGCTGGCCACGGCCCCGCGATCGGCGCCTACGCCACCGCACTGTTGGACATCCCGTTGCCGTGGACGAAGATGCGCCAGGTCTACGCCCTGCTCGGACTCGTGAAGAAGTGGGGCCCCGAGCGAGTCGACGCCGCCTGCGAACGAGCCCTCGACGCGGAGGCGATCAATGTTCCGCTCATCGGGCGCATGCTCGAACGCGGCACCGAGAACGACGACACCACGGCACAGCCGGCCCCATCGGGCACGGTCGTTGCTCCCCGGTTCGCTCGCGACGACAGCCACTTCGCCGTCCGCACCACCGACGACGAGGCCGAGGAGGTGGCCGGATGAGCACCACCCCGACCGTCACCCCAGATCTCAAGGCCCTGCTGCGCCGAGTGAAGCTCGGCCGTTGCCTCGACACCCTCCCGGAACGTCTCGCCCTCGCGTCGACCGGCGGCATGGGGCACGCCGAGTTCCTCGAGCTCGTCCTCGCCGACGAAGTCACCCGACGCGAGAACACCTCAGCGGATCGACGAGCCAAGACCGCCGGCCTCGACCCGGCCATGACACTCGATCGCTGGGACGACACCGCCAAGATCACCTACGACCGAGCGGTCTGGAATGAGCTGTGCTCGCTGCGCTTCGTCGACGCCGGCCACAACGCCGTCATCATGGGCCCCGTCGGCGTCGGCAAGACCTTCCTCGCCACCGCCCTCGGCCACGCCGCGGTCCGCCGACGCATCAGCGTGCACTTCGAACGCTGCGACCGCCTGCTCAAGCGACTCCGAGCGAGCCGGCTCGACAACAGCCACGACAACGAGATCCGCAAGCTGCTGCGCGTCGACCTGCTCATCATCGATGACTTCGCGCTCCAACCGATGGACTCGGTCGACACCGCCGACATCTACGAACTCATCGTCGAACGCCACCGAGCAGCCGCCACCGTCATCACCTCCAACCGCGAGCCCGTCGAGTGGCTCGGGCTCATGGCCGACCCGCTCCTCGCTCAGTCCGCGATCGACCGGCTCCAGTCCGCCGCCCACGAACTCGTCCTCGACGGCGAGTCCTACCGGCAACGCCAGAAGCCCATCGTCACCGAAGCTCTTGACGAACTCCCGCCGGCCCGACGATCATCCCGTCGCCGGACCTGACCGAAGCCCAGAAGTGGTCCCATGCCACTGGCGAACAGGTGGTCCCATCAAGCTGGCGGGCGACACTCTCGCAGACCTGACGCGACGTGACGACGAACCCCGAACTCGGGCCTTTGTCGGGAAGCCGTACACTCCACGCCGCCGGGACGTCCCGGGCTGCGTCACGGCGAGCCTGCTCCCCCGGCTTCGTGAGAACATATGTGAGACCATCCGCCGGTCTGACCGGTATCGGCGGGACAACTACGGATACCGGTGATCGACCGAACGTCCAGCTCAGCGCAGCGGACCCGAACGGACACCAGCGGGAAGCGTTCGCGTCAGGGATGCGCCGGCGCAGATTCTTCGCCGGTCCAGGGCGTGAGTGCTTGGTGGAGGAGAGAGAAGCGGATTCGTTCCTGTTCGAGTCGGGTGTTCGGTCCGTAGCGGTCTTCGATGAGGTCGTGGTACAGGGACGCCTCGGCTTGGGTGAGATGGGGCTGCGGTGCGGTGGTGGGGTTGTCCTCCCGCGCGTACTGGTCGGAATGGGCGAGCAGTGTGTCTCGGTCCATGAGGGTGGAGCGCACGGTGGGCAATCGCTGGCGGAGGCGGTTGAGGATGGCGAAGCCGTGGGTGTCGATGTCGCCCCAGTAAACGATTTCCTTGTCGGCGAGCCATGGCAGCGCGTCGAGCGTTGTCACACCGAAGCCTTCGCCCCAGATGGCGATGGCGTCGGCGACCGCGGGGAAGGCGAGGTAGCTGGTCTCGTTCTCGATGATGAAGACGGTTGATACGGGAAGGTCGAGTGCGGCGAGTTCGTCGGTCCGGAGTTGGACGTCACTGATCGGCGGGAAGGTAGGGAGCGGGGTGAGGAGACGCAGTCGGGTGAAGCCGGGCTTGGTGCGGAACCCGAACCGTGTGGCGAAGTTGCGTCCGGTCGGGTGGACCCGCTCGTCGGGGAGGACGATGGTGAGGAGTTGACCAAGCACCTTGGCGTTGTGTTCGACGAATTTCGTGTCGACGCCGGCGAGGTCGATGTGTCTCACGTACAGGTTCGTGGTGTCGTGTTCAGCGATCCAACGGACGGTGGCGAGGATCTCGGACCAGACGGCGCCGTGTTCCAAGGCGCGATGCGGG
The DNA here is from genome assembly GCA_963972325.1 of uncultured Acidimicrobiaceae bacterium. Lineage (GTDB taxonomy): Bacteria > Actinomycetota > Acidimicrobiia > Acidimicrobiales > Ilumatobacteraceae > Ilumatobacter. The sequence goes on along the minus strand of CAXAWD010000022.1, from coordinate 6,418 downwards.
TGCTCTTGGACCCAGGCGACGATTCGATCGTCGAGATCCGCGGCGGCGTCGATCATCGCCTTGGCCTGGCGCACCTCCGCTTCGGTGCCGAGCAGCTTGCACAGCTGCTCGAAGGAGTCGATGTGGATGCGGCTGGGCACCTCGTTGACCCCGACACCTCTGGAGATCCGGACGCGTTGTTCGGTCCGAAAACGGGATTGGCCGTTCCTCGTATGGCTGTCTCGCCGGAACCGTTCTGCCCACTCGGTGGCCTCGTCGAAGCGGTGAAGAATGTCGGCGGCCTTTGGGCCACGCACCGGCAGACAGATCGGCTCCCATGGCGTCCCGGCGAGATGTGCGATGAAGTACTCGCCGCGCTTCCAGCGCTTTCGCAGTGTGACGATGAGATCGTCAACGGTTGTCCAGGTCGCGCTCATTTGTCGCTGGCACGAGGTCGACGTTCCGCCCGCCCTTCGCGCAGCTCTTCGACAGTGACACGGTTCAAGCGGGAGAAGTTGCCGTCGAGGTTGTCAACGAACCCGACGGCGGACACGTGCGGCTCGATCACCCGGATCTTCTGCAGGGGGGTGACGATGAGCAGCTGCAGACCGAGCCGGGTGAACAGCTGGAGGGCGTAGCGGGTCGATTCGTCGGATCCCCGTCCGAATGCTTCGTCGATGACGACGAAGCGGAACGACTTGGTGTCGGTGCCGGAGCTGTCGAGCTTGAATTGGTAGGCGAGCGACGCGGCCAGGACGGTGTAGGCGAGCTTCTCCTTCTGTCCGCCGGACTTGCCGGCCGAGTCGGTGTAGCTCTCATATTCGACATCGGTGTCGCGCCATCGCTCCGACGCTGAGAAAACGAACCACTGACGGACGTCCGTGACCAGACGCGTCCACCGCTTGTCGGCGTCGACGGAGCCTTCCCGGCCCTTGAACCGGTCGACGAGCGCCTTGACCTGGAGGAAGCGGGCTTCGGAGTACTGGTCGGCGTCGCCACTCATGACGTTGGTGGTGCATGCCTGCAGGTCAGCGCGAAACTGGCGGATCTCGATGTTGGGGCTGCGGTCGGGCACGAGGCGGATGTACCGGCCGGCGTTGTAATCGATGTCGTGGAGTGACTCGTTGATCGTGTCGATCCGCCGCCGGATGAGGTCCTCGTGCTTGTTGAGCTGTGCGGAGAACCCAGCGATGTCGCGGATGGTGTTCTTGTTGAGGTAGTCCTTGAACTCCTTCTCGAACCGGGGGAGGTCGTCGTTGGCGACCCGCTGGTGCAGCTCACGGAACTCGTTGGCTGACTCGATCGAGTCGTCGAATTCGGTGCTCTCCTGGGGGTACTCGACCCGGAAGTGGCCCATGGCCTTCTCAACTCGGGTCACGAGCTTGGCTCGACCAGCCCCGGCTTCCTCGATCTCGCCGGCGATCGTCCGCGATGTCGTGGCTTCGATCTCGGCGATCGTGTCGAGCGTGAGCGGACCGTCTTGGGCATCGTCGAGTCGAGCATCGAGTCGTGTAATGGTGTCGTCGTCGATCGACGTGTTGGCGACGAGTTGTCCGGCTCGCTCGCGTCGGGTCTCCAGGTTCGACTGTTCCTTCTTGGCGGCACCGCGCGCTTCGCTCAGTGTCTCGCCTCTCTTGCCGAGATCTTCTAGCTGGGCGCGTACCTCTGCTTGTTGTTCGGTGAGCGTCTTCAGCTCGTCGGACGACCGCCGGATTCGTTCGGCTTCTGCTTCCAGCGTGGTGATCCGATTCGCTGACGTGTGCCAATCGAGTTCGTTCCATTCCCGATACTCCACGAGTTTCGCGAGCCGTCCGAGATCGGCGGAGACGTCGGAGCGTCGTCCTTGGAGTTCGGACATCGTCTCGTCGAGTTCGGACTGCAGGTTCTGGATTCGCATGGCGTCGGCGATCAGCGCGTCGACCTTCTGCTCGTTGGTCCAGCCCAGCACATACTCGCGGCGATCGCCGATGCGCTTGCGGTCGTCCTTCTCGTGTCGATTCCGGTCCTTGATCTGCCCCGCCCGGGTCACGGCGCGGTCCACGTTCCGGAACCGTTCGATCGAGGCCACGCACGTATGGCTGGCTCGCCTGGCCAACTCGGCTTCGAGCCATGGCCCGAAGTCCGTGTCCGGCTTGACCTCGAGGAGGTCGACGAGCAGCGGTTCGGTTCCGTGGCGGTCGACGGCTCGTCCCGGCGCGACCCGGGCCGGCACCCGGAAGTACACGATTCGTGCGTTGAGGTGGCGGCCGTCGATCCAAGACGCCACATCTCGGTAGTGGTGGTCGGGGACCAGGAGCGAGAGCGCGAACGGGCGGAGCACACGTTCGGCCGCTCCTTCCCACTCGCGGGCGTCGTCGCGAACCTGGAGGAGCTCGCCGACAAAGGGGAGCTCGTCTTCTCCGATGCCGACGTCGGCGCACAGGCGTTCACGGAGCACCAGGCTCTGGTGGGGCAGGTTGGTCTGCCGTGACCGCAGGCTCTGGAGCTCGTCGTTCACTGCCAGGGCTTCCTCGCCGAGTGTCCGTGCTCGATGGTCGTGGTCGCGGAATGCTGATTCGAGTTCGGTCGAGAGTTCCTGTAGCTCGGCCTCTCGGTCGGTGAGGCGGGAGCGGATAGTGAGGAACTGCGGTTTGGTCGAGACCGTGTCGAGCGACGCTCCGCGAAGGAGTTCGTTGAAGCGGTTGGCCCTGGCGCGGCGCTCGTCGCGCTGTTTGCCGGCCTGGCTGAGATCGTCGGCGATTGCCGTCAGTCGGTCGCCCCCACAGCCCGCGATCTGTTTGATCAGCGACTCGTCACGGCTCCGGAGTTGCTGGGTTTCGGCCTCGGCCGCAGTAGCTTCGAGTCTGAGGGAGGTCAGGCGTTCCTCGATCTCGCTGAGTGCTCCGGCAACCAGGGTGAGTATTCGTTCGGCGAAGACCTGTGGAACAGCCTGCTGTTGACGTCGGAGCGAGTCGACGGCGACCTGGATTTCGTCGCATCGGTCGAGGTCGGCGACGAGTGGGTTGAGCAGCTCCAGCTGTGCTCGGGCCCGGAGGACAGCGTCGTGGGCGAGCGTGAGGTTGTCGAAGTGCTCGATGAGCGAGTCGATCCGTGGCTGGGTGTCGAACGGTTCGAGCATGTGGGATCGCACGAAGTCGTTGAGATTGTCGACCGCCTTCATCGACACCGTCTGGTGGAACAGCTCCATTGCTTGTTCGGATTCGATGCCCAACGCTCGACGGAAGCGTCGCCCGTAGTCCGGGAACGTTTCGAAGATCTGTGCCCCGCCGTCTCGCAGCTTGCGGCGCAGGCCCCGCAGGTCGGTGCCGAACTCGACGAAGTCTTTGGCGATCGCCATCTCGGCGTCGGCGACGACGAAGAACCGTTCTGGCTGGCCCTCGTCCTTCGCCCGAAACACCTGCGCCAAGGTGACGGTGTGACCGTAGCCGTGGTTGGCGAACACGCCCAGGATCACCGAGTAGGTGCTCGTATCGCGCAGCCCTACCGGTCGGGTTGCTCCCGTGGTCTCGTTGTGCTCGGACTTATAGTGACCAAGCACGTAGGAGCGCAGGTCCCGTTCGCGCGTGTCCGCCCCTGCTGCCTTGTTGTAGGAGATTCGGTGCGAGGGCAGGAGCAGTGTCGTGACCGCGTCGACCAGCGTGGACTTGCCCGATCCGATGTCGCCGGTGAGTAGCGCGTTCTGGCCATCGACGTCGAAGGTCCAAACCTTGTCGTGGAACGTGCCCCAATTGAAGACCTCGAGCCGCCGCAGCCGACAGCCCGGAAGACCACCGGAAGCCACCGGACTGGGAATCGGATCGAACAGGCGGTCCGTCACCCGACCTCCGAGGTGTCGCCGAGCTCGGTCAGGTACTCGCCGAGTCGGTTGTCGAAGTCGTGGAGCCACTGAGCATCGACGAAAGCGCGCAGAATCCGGCGGACCTCAAACCGGTCGGGCTCGTTCCGGAGGCGGCGAAGAAAGCCGAGTTCGACGACCTTGTTGATGTGGGCGTCGACGTTGTCGACGAGACGGGCGTCGTTGGACGACTGCGGTAGGAAGAGGCGCAGCATCTCCACGATCTGATCCCGGCTGAGTACCAGCCGGGGGTCGGCACTCGACGCATCCGACTCCGCCAACCGTTTACGCAACAACGCCAACAGGATGCTCACGTGAAACGACAACGACCGCCGATGCACCAACCGGGGAATGGAGGCGTCTTCATCGTCGGGCCGGCTCCGTAAGAACGCGTAGCCCTCGCTCTCGTCGATGTCGACTTGTAGACCCAACATGGCGACGTGATCGCTCACCGCGGCACGGAGCTTGAGGAGCATCGGCCAGAGCTTGTCGTGCGAATCCTGGTACAGGGGTCCCCGGAACAGCTGCACCAGCACCAGCGACAGATCCGGCGTTCCGCCCTCACCGGCGCTCGACATCCCAGTCATCGTGTCTACTCCCCGTGCCGGCTGAACGTAACCAGAGGGAGGTCGGCGACACGGTCCGCGCCATCGATGGTCCATCCGATCCGTGCCCTGCCGTCGTCGTCGAACACCACCTCGAGATCGGGCTCGTTCAGTGCCAGGTAGGCCATCAACTCCGCCAGGCCGTGTTCCAGCGGACGGCCGCTCACCACCTCGTCCAGCCCGACCTGGTCGCGTGACCCCAGCGAGCGCAGCACCTGGTCGACCAGTACCTCATGATCAACGTAGGTCTGGTCGTGGAGAACCGACGCGTCGAACTCTGGGTCGCCGGGCTCGACCCCCTCGCTGTCGAGCGGCACCGCAAGAGTCCGGCGATACATCGGCCGCTCCATCGGCAACGCCACCGGAACCCGCGTGTCGTCGAGCTTCATCGTCAACGACGTCGTCGACACGTCCCGCAGCTCCAACGCCTTGGCCTCGATGTCCCGGAGCAAATCGATCACCCGCCGATTCTCCAACCAGACCTGATCATCCAGGAACCGGCGGAGCTGCTCCGACAGCATGCGGACGGTGACCTGGGTTCGTTCGCTGGCATCGATCCAGTCGAAGTGCACCTGCGACAAACGAGGATCGAGCTCGGAGACCGAGTCCAGCTCGTGCAGGCGTGACAACAGGTCGGAGAGCTCCGCCTGACGTTCGGCTGACAACAGGAAGTCGTAGAACGCCTGGAAGCTCCGACCCTGATCCGAGTCGGCGATGGTGCTGCGGTTGGCCAGCACGTCGTCCAACAGTTCGCCCTTCGAACCACCCCAACTGGCGATCTGCTCGCGCAGGCTGCGGTCGAGATGCCGGAAGTTCTCCTCGACCTCCCGGAAGTCGGAGAGAAGGTCTCGCGCCGTCTTGGCGAACTGCTGATAGCGGTCGCGCTGTCCGATCTCGTCCAGCACCTCGACGTTCCCCGCTTCCGCTCGCTCGATCTCTCGATCGATGCCTTCGCGCTGTCGGCGCAGATCAGCCAGCCGGTCCGCCGGATCGGAATCCGAGCCGTAGACCATCTCCCGCAACAAGACAAAGATCGTGTTCAGCCGCGATTCGGTTCCGATGAACTCACGCGGTCGCAGGTCGCGGATCCAAGTCAACGACTTCTCGACCGCTGGCGTCACATCGAAGTGCGGCTCATCCGAACCAGGTGGGTAGTGCTTTCGAAGCCAGCCACGGTCTGGCGACGCCCAGTCATCCAGGTACGACGCAGCGGCCTTGGGATAAGCGTCATTGCCGAGACGCTGGTTGAGCGCGTAGAGCTCGTCATCGAGTTCCGCCGCCAGCGATGATGCTGCCACGTTGCTTCGGTTGCCGTCGACGAACACCCGAGCGAGGAACGACAACACCAGTGGTGCGGTTCGGGCATTGAGCAGCGACCACGCCGGGTGTTCGGTGCGGAGTCGCTCGATCTCGTCGTGGTCCATCAAGTCTGCCGTTCCGTCGGCGAGCCCAGGAAGGCGCCGGGCCCCGAATGCTCGCAAGTCCCCTCGAGCGTACGAGATGCCTGTGACACCGGCCGCAGACTCGGGACGACCGGAGGTTGCTGCCCTGCGGGCCACTGAACCCAGAGGACCCGATCGCCAGTTACGCGACGGGCCGGTGACGCTCTCGGTGTCTCCAAATGGGTGAACTGGAGCGTCCCCAAAATCGCATCCGGGTGTGCACACGCGTCGCCGAGCGTGAGAGACGGACACCGCGCCCCAACGAGGTACCCGGGAACTTCGTTGTCCTGCCGCGTACACTCCCCCATACCTCATCGCCGAGCACGTCACGCCCCAGGCTTCTCACCGATTTCGTGAGAACATCTGTGAGAACATCCCGCCGGTCTGACCGGTATTGGACGGACAACTACGGGCACCGGCGACAGCGTGAATGCCCAGCTCAGCCGGCACAGCGGGCCCGAACGGACACAAGCGGGCACCCTCGGGAAGCGCCCTGGGCTTTCTACGGATCAGAAGGTTAGGGGTTCGAGTCCCTTCGGGCGCGCTGGAAAGACCAG
>CAXAWD010000021.1:0-17487 GCA_963972325.1 uncultured Acidimicrobiaceae bacterium | reverse complement strand
AGTACAGACGCGGCCGCTCGGCCTGCAGGTGAGCGGCCCGATCGGCTTCAGCGAGACCGTTCCCGTCACGGCGCCGCCGTCGACGGCGGCCGCCATCGTGTCGGCCACCTTCGAGTAGAGCAGCCCCGCGTTCTTCCCTTCTTCGTCGAACTCGCCCTCGAGCGCCGCTGTGATGAACACGTTCTCTTCTTCGAAACCCGCCCGGATGAGCTGGACCGTGAACGCCCCGTCGGACGTCCGACCGAAGAGGTCGAATCCGACCTCGATCGGGAAGCCCTCGGCTCCGTTCTCCGATGTCTCACACGTCGTCATCTCGAACGAGAAGGCAGTGCCGTCGTCCAGCGTCAGCGTGCCCGTGGCCGACCCGGAGGGTTGGTCGTCGGCAGGCGCTGCAGCGGGCTCGTCCGACGATGCCGATGTGATGTCCTCGGTGGCCGCAGGCGTGTCGTCGGCCGCCGAAGCACCGCTGTCATCGTCGCCCGAACCACACGCGACGAGCCCCAGCAGGGCCGCGGAGAGGAACACCGTTCGCAGTTTCGCCATTCGACCACGCTGGCCTGCTGCGTCATCGGTTGCAATACGTCATTCGACGTAGCTGTACGCTCACACCGAGTGGTGCTCGACGACTCCGATGTTCACGCCGTGCTCGACGCCGCAACCCGTCTGGCGGGCGACCCCGCCCCCTCGATCGAGGGCGTGTTGGACCTGCTCCGGTGGCTGATCCCGTGTGCCGGCGCGTCGTTCAACGACATGACGCTGGCGACCGGCGACTACCGCTACACGATCGTTCCGCCGGACGACGAGGCGCTCGCCGCCCGGCTGAAGCCCGCGTACGACCGCCACGCACATCAGCATCCGTTGATCGCTGCCGCGCACGGTCGACCGGACGTCGGCGCACTCCGCTTCCGTGATGTACCGAATGGGGACCAGTTCGACGAGACCGACCTCTACCGTGAGTTCTTCGCACCGTTCGGTCTCCGATACCAGCTCGTCATCCGCTTGCCGTCACCACCGGACGTGGTCGTCGGGCACGCACTCAACCGCACCCCCGAACAGGGCGAGTTCAGCGACCGTGACGTCGCCGTACTCAACGCGCTCGGACCGCATCTCGCGATGCACCATCGGCAACTCGTCGACGCGGAACGGTCGAGCGCCATGGCCGCCGAGGCCGATCGCGGCGGCGGATGGACGGTGCTGACCGTCCGCTCCGACGGCGTCGTCGAGGCGTCCTCGACAGGGTCGACCGCGTCGTCGTTCGCCCCCGACGGACGCGTCCCGCCGGAGGTCGCCGCCGCACTGCCGCGGTACGGCGACGTCCCTGGTGAACCCCACGGACACCACGTCACGGTCGACGGGACCCGATGGAGATACGTCGTGCAGCACGTCCCCGTGGGACCCACCGTGCTCCTCGTGCGGCCCGCCGACGAGGAGCCGGCGTCGGCGCCGCTGATCGACCTCGGGCTCACCCCGCGTCAGACCGACGTGGCGATCGCTCTGGTGAACACGGGCGGGACCAACACCCAGCTCGCGCGTTCGCTCGGCATCTCGGAGGGCACGGTGAAGAAGCACCTGGAGGCGATCTTCCGAACGCTACGCGTCGACAGCCGAGCCGCAGCGGTCGTCGCCCTCCGTTCGACGCTCGGCGAGTAGGCCTCCCCGCCGCAGGGCTCGTTCCGCTCAGAGTTCGTGCGTCGTCTCGAGGTGTGCCTGGAGCGGTTGCATCAGTTCGGTTGCGTCGCAGCCTGCGCCTGCGATGAAGCCAGATTTTCTTCGTCGAAGGAACGGGAGACCGAGGACGAACATGCCCGGGTCCTTCATGACCCCACCGTCGTGGACGATCGCGCCACGACGGTCGAGCAGGTGTCGCGACAGCCAGGGATAGTTCGGACGGAACCCGGTCGCCCAGATGATCGTGGAGAACTCGGAGTGGTTGCCGTGGAGGCACGGTGCAGGCAGCAGCGTCGGCGGCGGTCGATCCTCGGGAACGTCGACCTCGGCGCGGTCCGCCGCTCGGTCGATTCGAGTGAGCAAGCGATGCATGCGCTGGTCGGCGGACGCAATCGCGTTCGCCAGCGAGCCGGAGAACTGCAGGTTGGTGCCGGACGTGCCGACGAGACGGCCAACGAGCCGAACCCCGACGGCGGTCAGCGCGTTCAGGTCGAGGTCTCGGGCGTCGTCGGTGCCGACGAGTTGCAGAGACGGCGCCCGTCGCGACTTCGCGATGTCGGGCTCGTCGACCCAGGGGTCGTCGAGGATGCCGCTGCGCTCGAGCCAGGCGAACGTGTCCTGTCCCCGGTATCGACGTGGGATCCTGGTGTGGTTTCCCACGGCCATCGTCACGTCGCGTCCGGCCCGGGCGAGTTCGTCGGCGATCTGAGCACCTGATGCCGACGCTCCGACGACCAGCACACCACCGTCCTCGATCTGGTCGACGTTGCGGTAGTGCATCGCTTGGAGTTGCCGGACGCACGGCGGGAGATCGCCGGCGATCGCCGGTATCCGTGGCGTGCTGTTCGCACCGCTGGCGATCACGATGGCTCGAGCATCGATCTCGCCCTGGCTGGTTCGGAGTCGAAACCCGCCAGAGGTCTTCTGCACGGATTCGACCGCCGTTTCGGTCTGCACGGGCGCACCGAACGATCGTCGGTAACGCTCGAGGTGGTCGACGAAGTCGTCTTTCGACATGAACCCGTCCGGGTCGGACCCGTCATACGTCCAGCCCGGAAGACGGCTCAGCCAGTTGGGGGTGAGCAGGCGGAGCGAATCCCAGCGTTCGGTTCGCCACGAGTTGGCGACCTGTCCACGCTCGAGCACGACGTGGTCGATCGATCGGTCGGCCAGGTTGCGACTCGTGGCGAGACCGGCCTGGCCGGCGCCGATCACGGCGACATCCGTGCGCATGAGACTCACCTCGCTGCCCCGCCTCGGCCTGTTCAGTTGACTTCGACCACGACGCTGGTCGGGTTGGTGATGATGTCGTAGACCGCCGACCGCTTCTGCGACTGGGCCACGACCGCCTCGACGTCGGCCCGATCAGCGTCGGCTTCGATGGTGTATCGGACCCGGATCGCCGAGAAGCCGTTGCGGACATCGGGATCGGCACCGAGGATGCCGCTCAGGTCCATGTCGCCTTCGACGTCGGCCTTGACGGAGTTCAGCGCGATCCCCCAGTTCTGGGCGACGGATGCGATGCCGGCCGTGAGACACCCGGCGAGCCCCATCAGGATCAGCTCGGGTGCGGACGGCCCATGGTCGGTCGCGCCGAACACGGTCGGATGATCGGTGGTCACCGAATGCGGCTGCGGATGCTGTTGCTCGGCACCGAGTCCGAAGTAGTCGGACACGGTCATCGTGGCCTTCGAGCCGGTGATCCAGTCGCTGGTGGCTCGCCACGTGAAGTGTCCGGCCTCGGGAGTCTCGGTGAACGCATCACGCGCCCCGAGGAGGTGTGCGACGGCAACGCCGTTGTCGACGGGTGTGTTCTGGGTGGTGGTCATCTGGGTGCTTCTTTCTGTTGTCGGTGGTGTGCGTTGGGTGAGGTGGCCCTGCATTGCCCGTCAGGGCTTGCGGCCGATGACGTGCGTGAGCTGGTTGGTGACCCGGTAGGAGCCGTCGCCGGCGCGACATCGGTCGAGCGTCGGCATCAGCAGCTCTCGCAGCTGTGCTTCACCGAGCGACTGGAGTGCCGGGAACATCAACCCGGGCGACCGGAGGCAGCGCCACATCGCCTCGTCATCGGGGAGTTCGTGGATCGCATCGGTCTCACCTCGATCGACGAACTCGAACCCTGCTGCGCTCAGCATCGACTCGGCGACCCCCGGCGATCCGATCGACGCCAGCGACATCATCTCCTCACCGGCGTCCGGGGTGGCGCCGCCGAGGGCGATGAACATCTCGCGGAAGTCGAGGCTGCGGCCCGGGCCCCAGAACGTGAATGCCACGTGGCCGCCTGGCCGAAGGACCCGGAATGCCTCGGCCAGCGCGCCGTCACATCCGCCCCAGAGGCCGTTGAACGACGTCACGACGTCGAAGCCGGCGTCGGCATGGGGAAGCTCGAACATCGTGCCGGTGACGAACTCGCCCGTCGGTGTCCGTCGCCGAGCGATGTCGATCAGCTCGGCTGAGGCGTCGAGGCCCGCCACGGTTGCCCCGCGGCGAGCCGCTCGTGCCGTGGCGTATCCGGCGCCGCACGCCATGTCGCACAACGACGTCCCAGGGCCGACGTCGAGGACTTCGAAGACGTGGTCGGCCGCATCGCGGGCGTAGGGCTCGAACAGGTACGCCCAATCGCGTGCAGCGTGTCCCCATGCAGCACCGGCCGCACGCCAGGTGTCGTCGTGTTTCATCGTCGCCATGACTCGACTCTGAACACCCGCCAAATGACGGCGCGTGTGATGGCTGCCCGGCTTCGTCACACGGCGAGTCACACGGCCGGCCACTACTGTCATCACGACGGAGAACGGCCGACCGCCCGAGGAGGATGCGATGAGCGTTGTCGTACACCTGCTGGGCAACCCGCGGATCGAGCGCGACGGCGAGCCGATCGCAGCACCCCGCGGACGAAAGGCGTGGGCGCTGCTCGCCTATGTGATCCTTGCCGAGCGGCCTCCATCGCGACAAGCGGTTGCCGAGTTGCTCTTCTGCGATGCCAAGGACCCACTTGCGACGCTGCGGTGGACGCTGGCGGAGATTCGCCGGGCGACGGGCTGGGCGACCCACGAGATCGGCGGGGATCCGATCGTCGTGACCCCCGATGCCGGGCACAGCGTCGATCTCCTCGAGCTGCTCGGACGCTCCGATGCTCCAGCCGATCTGGGTCCGGGTGGAGGACTCCTCGGTTCGCTGACCTTCGACGCGCTGCCGGCGTTCGAGTTCTGGCTCCGAACCCAGCAGATGAGCATCGCCCATCGTGAGCAAACGCAGCTTCGCGACGAGGTGCTCGCCGATCTTGCGAGCGGTCGACTCGACGATGCGCTTCGACGAGCCCGGCGCCTGGTCGAACTCGACCCGCTGGAGTGCCGCAATCAGGAAGCACTGCTCCGATCGCTCGCTGCTGCCGGACGATGCGATGAGGCACGGCGACACCTCGCCCGTTGCGAGGACCTGTTCACCCGTGAACTCGATGCGCCGGTGCCTCGTTCGCTCGTGCAGGCCGCGGCGCGGCCGGCCTCGGCCCACCGGACCACTGGCACCGTTGCCGCCACGGCCGAGGCTCGGGCGCGGCTCGATGCGGGTCGCGCCGCGATCGCTGCCGGAGCGACCGAACGAGGACTCGACCGGCTTCGCGGCGCCGTCGCGCTGGCAGACGACTCGGACGACTCCGAACTGGAGGCGGAGGCACTGGTGGCGTACGGCGAAGCCCTGGCCCACGGGGCGCAGGATCGCACCACGGAAGTGACGGCGATACTGCACCGGGCGATCGCAGTTGCGCACGTGGCGGGACGGCACGACGTGTCGTCGCGGGCGTGCAGCGAACTCGCCTTCGTCCACATCCTGACGGGCGACGCAACCCAGTCTCACTACTGGCTGACCAAGGCCGCGGAGCACAGCGGCGGCGCAGACCACCTCCTCGCGGTGGTGAACGGGCTACGCGGCCTCGCCTTCTCCGACGACGCCGAGTACGACCTGTCGTTGCAGTCGTTCGACATGTCGATCGAGCAGGCGCGGCGCGCCGGCAAGCCGCGTCAAGCAGCGTGGTCTCTCTCGATGGCCGCGAGAACGCATCTGCTGCGTGGCGAACTGGCGAGCGGCAAGGTCTACGTGCAGGAGAGCATCGAGATCGCTCAGTCGGAGCGTTGGGCGGCCCTCCTCCCGTGGCCGCAATCCCAACACGGCGAGATCCTTCGACGAGAAGGAGATCTCAGGGGAGCGGTCGTTCAGCTCGAGAGTGCATATGCCCTGGCCCGCGAGGTCGGCGACCTCTGCTGGGCGTCGGTGGCGAGCCGTTCGCTCGCAGCGGTTGCGAAGGACCAACGTGATACCGACGCGGCCCACGCCTGGACCGAGCGAAGCGTCGAGTACACGCTGCCGTACGTCTGGGTGCTCGCTCACGCCCTGGAGGGAAAGTGCGACGTGACGAGGTCGACGAACGAGGACACCAGCCGCACCACCGCACATCGCCTCGTCGCCTGCGCCGGCGAGAACGGGTTGCGTGAGTACTCTGCCCGGGCTGCGCTGCGGCTCGCTGATCTCGGTGACGACGCTGCAGGTCCGGCAGCCGAGGCGCTCAGCCGTTCGATCGAGAACCCGACGCTGCAACGGGCGGTCGACACCGGCCTACCGGTCTAGGTCTGCCCGGCGCGTCAGTCGGGTGTGGTGATGTCGATGTGACGGACGAGTTGCTGTGGCCGGGCAAAGACATCCAGGTACGGGCTGTGTCGTTCGGCCTCATCGATGACTCGCACGATGTCGGCCTCGTCGGCACTGCTGTGAACTCTGACTCGATACCGCACCTCGGAATAGCCGGCTGGACCATCGGAGGTGCCGAAGATCACTCCATCGTCGGCATCGGCCTCCACCTCGACCTCGAGACGTTCGACCTCAATGCCCTCCTTCGACGCCCACATCTTGTACGTCAACGCCAGACACGACCCGAGCGCAGCTCGCCCGTAGACACCGGGAGTCGGCGCTGACGCCGACCCGCCTGCGACCTCGGGCATGTCGACCGACATGGTCCAGTCGCCTTCGCGGACCTCGCAGCGCAGACCATCGGCCACGGTGGCGACCGACGTCTGGGTTCCGACGCCTCGTTCCGGCATGGCGCGAAGCGCCTCTTCGACGTTTCGGAACGCCGATCCGATCTCCACTTGTGTGGTCATGCCTCGTCTCCCTCATCTGATGCTCGACCTCATGTTGGCCTCCCGGTGTGTGAGCCATCGTGTGACATGTGGTTTCGAACCGAATCGACGCCCGCACACGCGCCGCGCGCGCACCTCGTCATCAACTCGCGGCGACGGCGATGATGCGACCTCGATGATCGGCGGACCGGTCGCCGTCGAGCCACGACCGCACGTCCGACCAGCGCCACAACGGCGATCTGGTCGACGACCCGTACGCGGGCGGCGGAAACCCGGAGCTGTCAGCGTCCCGCCGGGCCCGCGGAGTCACTCGATGCGCAGGCCGGAGATGGCTCGGCTGATGACCAGCTGTTGGATCTGCTCGGTGCCTTCGAAGATGTCGTGGATCTTCGCGTCGCGGTGCCAGCGCTCGACCGGGTACTCGCGGGTGTAGCCGTAGCCGCCGAGGATCTGGATCGCGCGCTCGGTCACCCACGTGGCGGTGCGACCGGCCTTCAGCTTGGCCATCGAACCCTCGGCGTGCTGGAACTTCTTCTGCTTGCCGAGCCAGGCGGCGCGCCAGATGAGCAGCCGTGATGCCTCGATCTCGGTGGCCATGTCGGCGAGCATGAACGCGATCGACTGGTTCATGATGATCGGACGGCCGAACGCCTCGCGCTCCTTCGCGTACGCGAGCGAGTACTCGTAGGCGGCACGGGCCACGCCGAGCGCCTGGGCGCCGACCGACGGGCGGGTCGCCTCGAACGTCTGCATCGCGGCCTGGGCGTTGCCCTTCTCACCGCGGCGGACACGGGCGAGGCGCTCGTCGAGCTTGTCCTTGCCGCCGAGCAGGCAGCGGCCCGGCACACGAACGTCGTCCAGCACGACCTCGGCCGTGTGGCTGGCCCGGATGCCGTGCTTCTTGTACTTCTGCCCCTGCGACAGGCCCTTCGTACCCGGCGGCACGATGAAGCTGGCGTGCCCCTTCGAACCCAACTCCGGGTCGACGACGGCGACGACCACGTGGATGTCGGCGATGCCGCCGTTGGTGATCCAGGCCTTCGTGCCGTTGAGCACCCATTCGTCGTTGGCCTCGTCGTACACCGCGCTGGTGCGGTAGCCGGCGACGTCGGACCCGGCGTCGGGCTCGCTGGCCGCGAACGCACCGAGGGCGATCTTGTTCGCGTCGCCGTAGCACTGCGGCACCCACTCCATGACCTGCTCGGACGTACCGGACGAGGCGATGCCGGCGGCGCCGAGAGCGGAACCCATGATCGCCATACCGAGCCCGGCGTCGCCCCAGAACAGCTCTTCGATCGCGACCGGCAGCGTGAGGCCGGTCGGGTCGTTCATCATGCCCTCCGCCAGGAACTCCCAGCCGTAGAGGCCGATCTTCGCGGCCTCCTCGACGATCGGGTACGGGAACTCCTCCCGCTCGTCCCACTCCTCCGCGTTGGGGCGCATCACGTCTTCGGCGAAGCCGTGCACCCACTTCTGGAGCTGCACCTGGTCTTCGTTGAGTTCCATCGAGAAATCGGCCATACCTTCAAGTTACTCGCCGGTAACAGGATTGTCTACTCCCCGGTAACATCCGCGTCGTCGGCGCCTCGATATCCGTCCGGCCCGCCGCACCGGCCCAACTACGATCGGCACATGGGGACGGGCAGGCAACTGAACACCGCGCCGATCGACGCGCCGGCAGTCACGTGAAACTGGCAGCGGTCGGACTGATCGCCGTCGTCGCCGGCGTCGCGAGCGGCATCGACGGGCTCGCGGTCGCCGGCGCCGTGTGGGTCGCCGGCGGGCTCCTACTGAAGGCAGTGCTCACCGGCGTCGAACTCGACGCACGCGACCCCGACAACCCACGCTGGGGCGACCTGCTCGGCGGGCGGCGCGGCTTCGGATCGGTCATTTCCCTCGCCATCGGCGCCGCATCGATCCTGATCGGCCTGCTGCCGGTCGGCTTCGACACCGACGAACCCGTCCGCTGGATCCCCGTCGGACTCGGCGTACTCATCGCCGGCATACCGCTCATGGCGATCGTGATGTTCACCCTCGGGTCGGGGCTCGGCGCCGCCGCCGACGCGATCGGGGTCGCTGATCATCCGGCCAACATCACCGTCCGCTCCTTCAGGGAGACCGGGATGAGGATCAACGACCGCCCGCGGATCGAGTTCGAACTCACCGTCCACCCGGAGGGCGGTGACCCGTACGAGGTCACCACGAAGATGGTCGTCGGGTTCACCGAGCTCGGCAGCATGCACCGAGGGCGCACCTATCGGGGGCGCGTCGACCCCGACAAGCCGACCACGGTCGACATCGACTGGCACGACCCGCTCGACGCGGCGGGCACCGCCGGCACCGCCGATGAGCTGCAACAGCGGCTGGCTCGCGTCGACGAGTTGCTCCGCAACGGCACGATCACCGCGGACGAGCACACGATCGCGCGGCGCGACATCCTCGACGAGCTGTAGCGCGACCGGCGGCCCGGCCGATCAGCGGCGGACGGTGGTGCCGTCCTTGGTCGTCTCGACGGTCCAGCCGTCGGCCTGGAGCTCGGCCCTGATCGCATCGGCGGTGACGTAGTCCTTGTCGGCGCGGGCCTGATCGAGCGCCGCCGCCTTGGCAGCCACGTCGGCCGGCACATCGGCGGCGACGCCGAGCTCGAGGCCGAGCGCCGCACACATTTCGTCGACCGCGGCCGCGTCACTCGCCGCAGCGGCCAGTTCGCCCGCGTCGATCGCGACGTTCGCACGTCGGACCGTGTCGAACAGCAGCGCCGACGCGGCCGGCGTGTCGAGGTCGTCGTCCATCGCCGATCGGAACCGGTCGAGAACCGCCGCGTCGGGTTCCGCCGCGGCGAGCGCGGCGGAGCGAGCGGCGAACGAGTCGAGGCCGGCCAACGTGCGTTGCGACGCTTCGAGGCTCTCGATGCTGATGCGCACGGGGCTGCGGTAGTGCGTCTGGAGCAGCAGCATGCGGTACGCACGCTCGTCGTACTCGTCGAGCAGGTCGAGCATGTTCAGCACGTTGCCGAGGCTCTTCGACATCTTCTCGCCCTCGGCGTCGATGACGAATGCGTGGTGCATCCAGTGATTGGCGAACGTCTTGCCGAGCGCCACCGCCTGTGCCCGCTCGTTCTCGTGATGCGGGAACCGGAGGTCTTGCCCACCGCAGTGCAGGTCGAACCCCTCTCCCAAGATGTCCAGGCTCATGACGACGCACTCGCTGTGCCAACCGGGACGACCGTCTCCCCACGGCGACGGCCACGACGGCTCGCCCGGCTTCGAGAACTTCCACAGCACGAAGTCGGCCGGGTGGCGCTTCTGGTCGGCGCCCAGCACGACCCGATCCCCGCCACCGGCGAGCATGTCGTCCAGCGATTGGTGGGCGAGCAGCCCGTAGTCGGGCACCTGCTCGACCGCCAGGTACACGCCGTCGTCGGTCGGGTACGCGTGCCCACCGTCGACCAGTTGCCCGATCATCGCGACCATCTCGTCGACGTACTCGGTGGCGTGCGGCGTGTCGTCGGGACGGGCCACGCCCATCCGCTCCTGCGCGTCGAACCAGACCCGTTCGCACTTCTGCGTGATGTCCTGCCACGGGCGATCCTCGGCAGTCGCCCGGTTGATGATCTGGTCGTCGATGTCGGTGATGTTCGACACGAACCGGACCTCGAGCCCCGACCAGCGGAGGTAACGCACCAACACGTCGTACACGATGTTCTGACGGCCGTGACCGATGTGGGGCGGTGCGTACACGGTCGGCCCACACAGGTAGATGCCGACCTTGCCGGGCTCGCGCAGCGCGAGTTCTCGTACCTCTCGGGTCGCGGTGTCATACAGGTGCAGCACGATCGACCATCCTACGAGTCGGCGCGGAAACGGCCGACCGGGTTCCGGGGATTGTTCGTCGCCTCAGCGACGACGTTGACGGAAGTGCGGGTTCTCGGGCGTTTCGACCGCCGTCAGATACGGGTGCCACGGGCCGCCGGCGGCACCCTGCTTCAACGCCGCGATCGCAGCATCGCGGGTGTTGGCGAACACCGCTTCCTCGTCCTCGGCATCGGGCCCGATCCAGACCGACACGATGAGGCAGTGGTCGCCGTCGGGGTCGTCCATCTGCAGGTCGAGCACGGCAGCGGCGACACCCGCCTGGCCGGCGCCGAGCGTGAGATCGGCATGCCGCTGATCGCTGATACCGATCGCCGGCACGAGCAACGTCACCGGCACCACAGGCAGGTTCGGCTTGGCGACCACGACGAACGGTGAGTGCCCGAGGGTGGGCGTGGCGATCGCCGTGGCCCATGCGGAACCGACCGGCCCCTCCCGCTCGCCCAACACCGTCGTGACCCGCACACCGTCGACACCGTGGCCGGCCGAACCCTCCCCGATCTGTGTCGCCATGTGTCCGTCTCCCTCTCGATGTCTTGCACGTACCCCGCACGACTCTACGCTGGGGGCATGCCCATCCACTTGCGCGCCGAAGCCGGCGACTACGCCCCGAACGTCCTCTGCCCCGGCGACCCTCGCCGCGCGGCCTACATCGCCGAGACCTTCTTCGATCCCGGCTATCGCACCGTGAACGAGGAGCGCGGCATGCTCGGGTTCACCGGCACGTTCGAAGGCAAGCCGATCAGCGTGCAGACCACCGGCATGGGTTGCCCGTCGGCCGGCATCGTGTTCGAAGAACTCGTCATGCTCGGCGCGAAGCGTCTCGTGCGGGTCGGCACCAGTGGCGGCCTGAAAGACGGCATGCAGATGGGCGACACCGTGATCGGTATCGCCGCCACGGCCGAGGACGCCACTCCCCTGCGTTACGCACAGATCGACTCGTACGCGCCGACGGCCACGTTCGAGTTGGCCGAAACCGCGGCCCGGTTCAGCCGTGAGCAGGGTGCAACCGTGCACGTCGGCACGATCCTCACGAGCGGTGTGTTCTACGACCCCGACCCGGGCACGTTCGCCCGCTGGAAGCGGACGGGTCACATCGCGGTCGAGATGGAGGCGGCGATGATGTACACCGTGGCCGCCATCCACGGCATCGAGGCACTCGCCATGATGACCGTCTCCGACATCCTCGAAGAGTCGGGCGAGACCACCCGCATCAGCGACGAAGAACTCAAGCGTGGCGTCGACGACATGATGCGCATCGCCTGCCGCGTCGCCGTCAGCTGACGCCGGGCGGCGGCCCAGCGTCGGGCTTCGGCTCGTCGTCGGTCGGCACGGCATCACCCAGTTCGGCCAGCAGTTCGTCGAGTGCGCTCATGTCGAGGCCCTCGTCGAACGCGTCGCGCAGGTCGTCCTGTGTGGCGGCCGTCTCGAAGATCTGACCGATCGCGAGGGTCACGGTTTCGAGATCCTCGCTCGCGAACGCTTCGGTCATCGACGCGACCATGTCGTCGTTCACGGGGAGGAACCCGCTGTACGCCCGGTAGCCGTCGCCGACGGGAACGAGCCGACCGATGATCTTCCAACCGGCTTCGAGCGGCGAGTCGGGCACGGTGTCGACCACGGTCTTGCGCTCGCGCGTCGCGACGTCGATGACGTCCATGGCCCCGCCACGCGATCGTTCGACCTCGAAGACCGAGCGTCTCGCTGCGATCCATGACTCGAGCAGCGCCGCCTCGTCGGGCGGGAGCAGCGAACCCCTCGTGTCGAGGAAGCGCTGTGCCACGCCACCCTCGAACAGGGCGAGGTCGACGGTCAGGTACGAGTCGAGCACCATCTGACGGAGTTCGGGGTCGGTGACCGCGTCGACGATGTCGTCGCCGATCGCGGCGGGCAGGAGCGCTGCGTTGACCTGCATGAAGCGCATCAACTTGACGTAGAGCCAACCGGCACGATCCTCGATCGGGTGCAGCTCGCGACCGAGGTGACACTGCTTGTACTTCTTGCCGGAACCGCACGGGCAGCGGTCGTTGCGACCGGCCATCGGCTTCGGGCGGAGCATCGCGAACGGGGCGATCTCCTCGGCCAGTTCCTGGGCGAACCTGCGGTCGGCTGCGAACGGGTCGAACGCGGTGTCGAGGTCGATGTCGACGTCGGCACCCGCCTCGCGGAGCAGCTCACGGGCGGCGGCAGCGTCGCTCCGGTCGGCCTCGACTGCGGCGATGTCGGCGAGCACCAGCCGGTCGCCCGACGCACGCGCGGCCTCGAGCAACTCGATCGACTCGGCGGTGTGGCCGTGCCAGGTCAGGTGGCGCGCCCGCAGCCAAGTCACGCCAGGTGAGGACCCGTCGAGTTCGGCGAGCCGGTCGATCAGTGTGTCGAGCGGTTCGCCCAGCAGTCCGTCGTCGCTCCAGCGGGTCCACGCCGCCTCCGCGATGTCGGGTTCGCCGAGCGCGTCGACGACATCACCGAGTTCGTCGGGCACATCACCAGCAGCGTCGACCACCGCCTCCAACCGCTCGGCAGACGCGACATCGAGCCCGAACTCCACGGTCGCCCGATGCACCCGATCAGCCATCGAATCTCCCAGAGGCTCACCCTCCGGCTCCGGGCCGCCGTCCGCCCCGGACACACCGTCAACGTCAGTCATGAAGGAGTACTCCCTGGGTTCGAGAACGAGTCACCACACGCCGAACCCGACGTGTGATGACTCATCCTGGTGATGCTGAGCGGTGATCGGTTTTCGTCATGGCAAGGCGGCGTGAGCCCTCTCCATCTTGGGATGGAGAGCGGCGAGAGCCAACGCAGCCAGGGCGGAAACCGGCGCCGCTCAGCCGCCGGAGGCTTCGGAGACGGACTGCTTGCCGGCGCTGATCCACGGCATCATCGAGCGCAGCTTGGCGCCGACGACCTCGATCGGGTGCTTCTTGCCCTCGTCCTGCATGCGGTGGTAGTTCTCACGCCCCGACTCGGACTCGGCGACCCATTCGTCGGCGAACTGACCCGACTGGATCTCGCCGAGGATCTTCTTCATCTCGGCCTTCGTGTCTTCGGTGATGATGCGCGGGCCACGGGTCAGGTCGCCGTACTCGGCCGTGTCGGAGATCGAGTACCGCATGCCGGCGATGCCCTCTTCGTACATGAGGTCGACGATCAGCTTCACCTCGTGCAGGCACTCGAAGTACGCCATCTCCGGCGCGTAACCCGCCTCGGTCAGCGTCTCGAAGCCGTACTGCACCAGCTTGGTGAGGCCGCCGCAGAGGACGACCTGCTCACCGAACAGGTCGGTCTCGGTCTCTTCGGGGAACGTGGTCTCGATCACGCCGGCGCGGGCGCCGCCGATCGCCTCGGCGTAGCTGAGCGCGAGCGCCTTGGCGTTGCCGGTGGCGTCCTGGTCGACCGCGATGAGCGCCGGCACGCCGCCGCCCTCGGTGTAGGTACGCCGCACGAGGTGGCCCGGGCCCTTGGGGGCGATCATGATCGAGTCGACACCCTCGGGTGCCGTGATGCGACCGAACCGCACGTTGAAGCCGTGCGCGAACGCGATGGCGTCGCCCGGCTTCAGGTGGGAGGCGATGTGGTTGTCGAAGATCGCCTTCTGCTCGGTGTCGGGAGCGAGGATCATGATGACGTCGGCCCACTCGGACGCGTCGTCGATCGACTTCACGGCGAGCCCGGCGTTCTCGGCCTTGGCCTTCGAGGACGAGCCCTCGCGCAGTCCGACGCAGACGTCGACGCCCGCCTCCTTCAGGTTCAGCGCGTGGGCGTGGCCCTGCGAGCCGTAACCGATGATGGCGACCTTGCGACCGCGGATGATGGAGGGATCGGCGTCAGCCTCGTAGTAGACGTTGGCGGCCATGGCAGCCCAACCTTTCGGGGTAGTGGTAGTGGTGGGTGAGACGTTGTGGTCAGTTCGCGAGGCGCAGACGCGCCGAGCGATCGAGCTTGGGAAGAGCGACCCGACCGGTTCGCTGCAACTCGATGATGTTGTACGAGCCCAAGAGCTCTTCGAAATCATCCAGCTTGTCGGGGTGTCCCTCCAAACTGAGCGTCAGCGCGTCGACGCCGACGGCGAGCACTTTGCCCTCGAAGATGCTCGACAGCTCGAGCACTTGGCTGCGTTCTTCGGGCTGCACGCGCACGGTGGCGAGCAGCAGTTCACGCTCGACCGAACGGCGTGGATCGAGCTCGCTGATCTTCACGACGTCGATCAACTTGAACAGCTGCTTGACGATCTGCTCGAGCGGAGCGGATGCGAGATCGACGACGATCGTGATGCGGCTCATGCCCTCCTGCTCGGCCGGGGCGACGGCCAGCGAGAAGATGTTGAACCCGCGACGGGCGAACAGGCTGGCGACCCGGGCGAGCACGCCGGGACGGTTCTGCACCAGCACCGAGAGGATGTGGTGGTTGATCTCGCGCGGTGCGTTCACTTCAAGAGCTCCCGGTTGTGTTGCTGGGTCGGATGGACGAGGACCTCGTCGTTGGATTTGCCGGCCGGCACCATCGGGAACACGTTCTCGTCGGCGTCGGTGCGGAAGTCGATGACGACGCAGCGGTCGTTGATGGAGTTGGCCTTCTCGATGGCCGGGGCGACCTCTTCGGGCGACTCGACCAGGATGCCGACACAACCCATCGACTCGGCCCACATCACGAAGTCGGGACACTGGCCCGAGTGCAGGTCGGTCTGGCTGTAGCGCTCGTCGTAGAACATGTTCTGCCACTGGCGGACCATGCCCAGCCACCCGTTGTTCAGGATCGCGACCTTGATCGGGATGTTCTCGACGGTGGCGGTCACCAGTTCCTGGGCGGTCATCTGGAAGCAGCCGTCGCCGTCGATCGCCCACACGGTCTTGTCGGGCTGTCCGGCCTTGGCGCCGATCGCCGCCGGGACGCAGAAGCCCATCGTGCCGAGACCGCCGGAGTTGACCCAGCTGTAGGGCTCTTCGAACTTCCAGAACAGCGACGACCACATCTGGTGCTGGCCGACCCCGGCGGTGAGGATCGTGCCCGCGGGAGCCGCGTCGCGGAGTTGTTCGAGGCAGTACTGCGGCTTGAGCGCGGCGCCGGGCTCGGACTGCACGTAGGTGGTCGGGAACGTCTCCTGCCAGCCGGAGATGCGGCTCTTCCACGCGCTCGTGTCGGGCTGCGCGACGCCCGACTGCTGCAACGCCCGGATCGCCTTGACGATCTCGAGCGTGACCTGGCGGCAGTCGCCGACGATCGGCACGTCGGGCTTGCGAACCTTGCCCTGCTCGGCCGGGTCGATGTCGACGTGGATGACCTTGGCGTCGGGGGCGAAGGAGTCGACGTGGCCGGTGATGCGGTCGTCGAACCGAGCGCCGAGCGCGATCAGGAGGTCGCTCTTCTGCATCGCCGTGGTCGTGGCCGCGTTGCCGTGCATGCCCGGCATGCCCAGGTTGAGCGGGTGACTGTCGGGCATGATGCCGCGCGCCATCAGGGTGGTGACCACGTGGATGCCCGTCAGGTCGACCAGCTCGGCGAGGGCGTCGGCGGCCCGGGCCTTGAGCATGCCGCCGCCCACGTACAGCACCGGACGCTCGGCCTGCATGATCAGCTTGGCCGCTTCCTTGATCATGCGCGGATGGCCCTTGGTGTTGGGGCGGTAGCCGGGCAGGGCAGCGATGACTTCCTCGTCGGTGGGCCACGACCAGGTCATCTCGGCATTGAGGACGTCTTTCGGCAGGTCGATCAGCGTCGGGCCCGGCCGGCCGGTGGTGGCGATGTGGAACGCCTGGCGAACGGCCATCGGAATGTCGTCGGCCGTCATGACGAGTTCGTTGTGCTTCGTGCAGGACCGGGTGATGCCGACGGTGTCGCACTCCTGGAACGCGTCGGTGCCGATCGCGCCGGTGGCGACCTGGCCGGTGATCGCGACCATCGGGATCGAGTCCATGTAGGCGTCCATGAGCGGCGTGACCAGGTTGGTCGCCGCGGGGCCGGAGGTGACGATCGCCACGCCCGGACGGCCCGTGACGTGGGCGTACCCTTCGGCCATGTGACCGGCACCTTGTTCGTGGCGAACGAGCACGTGGCGGATCGACGACTCGAGCAGCGGGTCGTAGACGGGCATGATGCAGCCGCCGGGCATGCCGAACATCACGTCGACGTGTTCCAGCTCGAGCGCTTTGATCAGGGCCTCGGCTCCTGTCATCGTCGTCGGCGTTGTCATGGTGTTTCTCCTGTTGGCGGGTGGGGTCGAGTCTGTCGAACGGTCGGGAAAAATGAAACGACCTCCCGTGTCGGGAGGTCGGGGCGCACGCGGCGAGGGAGAACCGGGTGCGCTAATCGATAAGTACTACGAGGGTGCGGAGGTCGGCACGCATGATCTTGAGTCTGCCAGATCGTCGCGGGTGACGCAACACGGGTCGAGAACGTGCCGTCGAATCGACCCGACCATGCAATAACGTTGATTTTCATGCGCGTGCAGTCGATCTGGCGATACCCGGTGAAGTCGATGGGTGGCGAGCGCCTCACCGCGTGCGACGTCGATCAACGTGGCCTCGAGTTCGACCGGGCCTGGGGCGTGTACGACCCGAACACCGGGCTGGTGCTGACCGCCCGGCGCGAACCGTCGCTGCTGTTCCTGTCGGCCACGGTCGCCGACGGCCGCCCCGACATCCGCACCGAGGACGGTGACGACGTGTCGACCGAAGCCGCGCTGTCGGAGTGGATCGGCCGACCGGTCGAGATCCGATCCGCGGCCGACGGCCCCGCCACGTTCGAGAACCCGCTCGACGTCGACCAGGAGACCGACTGGGTGCAGTGGCAGAGCGCCGGCACCACGTTCCACGACGGCC
>CAXAWD010000020.1:0-17629 GCA_963972325.1 uncultured Acidimicrobiaceae bacterium | reverse complement strand
GGATTCCCCCCGCCTCAAGGGTCTCGGCGAGATGGACTGGGAAGAGCTCAAGGACACCACGATGGACCCCGAGACCCGCACGCTGCTCCAGGTCACGGTGGCCGAGGCCGCCGAGGCCGACACGATCATGAGCGTGCTCATGGGCGACAACGTCGAGTCCCGTCGCGACTTCATCACCACCAACGCCCGCGACGTGCGCAATCTGGACTTCTAGTGTTTCGGGCTCACTCGCTCGCTGGCGCTCGCTCCGTTCGCCCGAGTAGCGCAACTCCAGCACGTTGCGTGGGGACCGGGCACGACTCCGTCGCACCCTGGAGCGGACTCGTCCGCGATCCACGAGTTCGCACACTTGCACATCACTTCGCACATCACTTCTCACGAGGACTGAATCATGTCTGATACTCCTACTCCGCCTCCTCCTGTTGACGCTGACGGCGGTGGCACCGATGGTGACGATCCGATCCAGCCGATCTCGTTGCAGGACGAGATGGAGAACTCGTTCCTCGACTATGCGATGTCGGTCATCATGTCGCGCGCCCTGCCCGACGTGCGCGACGGCCTCAAGCCGGTGCACCGCCGGATCATCTGGGACATGGAGCAGCAAGGGTTCCGGCCCGACCGCCCATTCGTCAAGTGCGCCCGCGTCACCGGCGACACGATGGCGCGGTTCCACCCGCACGGCGACTCGGCGATCTACGACGCGTTGGTCCGCATGGCCCAGCCGTTCTCGCTGCGCCACCCGCTGATCGCGTTCCACGGCAACTACGGCTCGCCCGACTTCGGTCCGGCCGCCTCCCGATACACCGAGTGCCGCCTGCACCCGCTGGCGATGCAGCTCCTCGCGGACATCGACGAAGACACCGTCGACATGATCCCGAACTACGACGGCACCACCGAGCAGCCCGAAGTCCTGCCGGCCCGGTTCCCGAACCTGCTGGTCAACGGCAGCCAGGGCATCGCCGTCGGTATGGCGACCAACATCCCGCCGCACAACCTCGGCGAGGTCATCGACGCCACCGTGCACCTGCTCGACAACCCGAACAGTGCCGACAACCCCGAGGCCACCACGGTCGACGACCTGATGGAGTTCGTGAAGGGCCCCGACTTCCCGACCGGCGCCCAGATCCTCGGCCGGTCCGGCATCATCGACGCCTACCGCACCGGTCGCGGCAGCGTGAAGACCCGGGCCAAGGCCTCGATCGAAGAGGGCAAGAACGGCCGCTACGAGATCGTCGTGACCGAGCTGCCGTACCAGACCAGCTGCTCGTCCATCGCCGGCCGCATCGAAGAACTCGTCACCAACGGCGACCTCGACGGCATCGCCGACGTCAACGACGGTTCCGCCGGCGGCAAGACGAGCCTGATCGTCACCCTCAAGCGCGACGCCAACCCCAACGTCGTGCTCAACAACCTCTACAAGATGACGCAGCTGCAGAGCAGCTTCTCCATCAACATGGTGGCGCTGGTCGACGGTGTGCCCCGCACGCTCAACCTGCTGACCGCGCTCGAGGGCTACGTTCGCCACCAGATCGAGGTACTGACCCGCCGCACCAAGTACCGCTTGGCCAAGGCCGAGCGTCGGGCCCACATCCTCGAGGGTCGCATCAAGGCCCTCAACGTCATCGACGAGATCATCGCCCTCATCCGGGCCAGCGACGACGCGGCGTCCGCCAAGACCGCGCTGATGGCCGAGCCGTACGAGTTCAGCGAAGTGCAGGCGGTCGACATCCTCGACATGCAGCTCCGTCAGCTCACCCGCCTGAGCCGCATCGATCTCGAAACCGAACTCGACGACGTGCGGGGCACGATCCAGGAACTCGAGGCGATCCTCGCCGACGATGCCCTCCTGCGCACCGTCATCAAAGACGAGATGCTCGCCATCAAAGACGAGTTCGCCACGCCGCGCGTGTGCGAACTCACCTACGACGACGGTGAGATGTCGATCGAAGACCTCGTCGACGACAAGGAACTCGTCATCGTGATGACCGAGGCGCAGTACGTGAAGTCGGTCTCGGCCAGCTCGTTCAAGTCGCAGGGCCGCGGCGGTCGCGGCGTCAGCGGCGGCAAGCTCAAGGCCGAAGACATCGTGCGCCACGTGATCTTCACCACCGCGCACGCGCACCTGCTGTTCTTCTCCAACCTCGGCAAGGTGTACCGATTGCGGGCGCTCGAGATCCCCGAGCGCGAACGCACCGCCAAGGGCATGCCGATCGTCAACCTGCTTCCGTTGCAGGCGGGCGAGAGCATCCAGGCGATCATCGACACTCGCGAGTTCGCCGGCGACCGCTACCTGTTCTTCGCCACGAAGCAGGGCACCGTCAAGAAGACCACCTTCGACGCCTACGACTCGAGCCGCCGCGACGGCATCATCGCCATCAACCTGAAAGACGGCGACGAGCTCGTCAAGGTCATCGAGACCTCGGGCGACGACGACGTGTTCATGGTGAGCAAGGGCGGCATGACGATCCGTTTCAACGAGAACGACGTCCGCTCGATGGGCCGCACCGCGGCGGGCGTGCGCGGCATGAAGCTCAAGGCCGACAAGGACGACGCGGTCGTGTCGTGCGACGTGGCCCGTGACGACGCTGCCATCCTGATCATGACCGACGGTGGGTACGGCAAGCGCACCCAGCTCGACAAGTTCAACGTGCAGGGCCGTGGCGGCCAGGGTGTTCGTGGCATCAAGCTCACCGGCAAGAAGGGGTTCGTCACGGCCGCCTTCATGGTCGGCATCGACGACGAGATCGTCGCCGTGTCGTCCGGCGGTGTCACGATCCGGATGGACGTGCGCGAGATCAGCTCGCAGGGTCGCGACGCGACCGGCGTCCGTATCATGAACCTCGACGACGGCCAGACGGTTGCGTCGGTGGCGCCGATCATCGCCGACGACGTCGACGACGTCGACGACTGACCTCCTCGGCGGCACCGCCGCCCGATCGCAGCCCGGCTGCTCCACCCATGACGAGTGAGAGGAGCGGTCGTGCGCGATCGAGGTTCGATGACGGTGCTGGTGGTGTTGGTCGCGTTCGCGATCACGGCGGCGATCCTGTTCGGGCTGGTGCCGGTACTCGGCGACCTCACCGATCGGCAGCAGGCGCGCTCGGCGGCCGACGCCGCCGCGTTGGCCGGTGTCACGGGTGGCCGGGCAGCGTCCGCGTCGCTGGCGGCGGCCAACGACGCCGTGCTGATCGGTTGGAGCCGGACGGGCCGTGACGTCACCGTGACGGTCCGCGTCGGCGAGCAGACCGTCACGGCACGCGCCACCGACGGGCCCTGACGACTGCCTACACTCGGTTCGGTGAGCACGAGCGACGGTGACGCCTCCTCCCGGCTCGACCACGCGTTGGCCGAGGTGTTCGCCGGGGCGCCCGGCACCGCACCGTCCGACGACTGGCACGTCGACGACATCGACGAGGGCGAGCCGACCGGCCCGGTGGCCTTGCCCGAGATCGTGCCCGCTACCGTCGACGCGCCGGAGCCGCCGGCAGAGCCCACCACCGCCCGGCCCACGATGCCGACGGCGGCACCAGCCCCGGCGGCCGGCACCCCCGCCGCGGCCACCGCCCGGCCGTCGCCACCGTCGGCACCACCGGCAACCGGCTGGGGTGACCACATGACCACCCTGCCGGCCAACGCCCAGGGCGGTGTGCTGCGGGCACCGGGTCGTCGTCCGCGAGTGCGGCGAGTCACACGGGTGCTGCGCCACATCGACCCGTGGAGCACCTTCAAGGTCGCGGTGCTGTTCAGCATGGTGGCCTACCTCGTGTCGCTCACCGCCGGGGTGCTGCTCTGGCGGGTCGCCGACAGCACCGGCACCCTCGACAACGTCGAACGCTGGTTCACCCAGTTCGGATGGGAGACCTTCGAACTCAAGGGCGGTGAGATCTTCCACAACGCCTGGATCATCGGCCTGTTCGGTGCCGTCGCCCTCACCGGCGCGCTCGTGCTGCTGGCCACCCTGTTCAACCTGGTCAGCGATATCGTCGGCGGTGTCCGCATGACCGTGCTCGAAGAAGAGGTCGTCGAACGCACCGTGTCGTCCACGCGCCGCTACGTGGTTCGGCGGGCACCGGTCGCGGGTGGTGGCGGAGCCGACGACTGGGACGTCGACGGCGGCGACGAACCTGCAGCCGCCACCACCGGGACGACCGCGACCGCCGGCGCCGCGGCGACGAACGACGACTGGTCGGTCGACGACGGCGAAGCCGATGTCGACGCTGACCGCGACGAGGATTCGCCCGCCAGTTGAGGATCGGCGATGGCGCCGGTAGCCTCGCATCCTTGCTGGGGCTATAGCTCAGTCGGTTAGAGCGCTGCCCTGATAAGGCAGAGGTCACAAGTTCGATTCTTGTTAGCCCCACCAGCGAAACACCAGGTAGAACACGACACGGGAGGCCGCAAGGCCTCCCGTTCTCGTTCCCGGGGACACCACCCAGCTCCCTCCCGACCTGACGGTCGTGACAGCGATCGGGACGTGAGCCTCTGGTCGACGGCCGCCACCTGTGGCTTCGTGGAGAAGTAGCAGCGGCACAGCCGCAGGGGAGGGGAGGGGTCATGACGAACCCGACGAGTACCAGGCGCAGGTTCGCGCACCTGTTGGTCGGCGCGACCGCCGCCATGAGCATGACGGTCGGCGGTTCCGTTGCCGTCTCGGCCGGGGGCGCGAAGCACGCCGATCGACTCACGATCACGTACGACGAGGACGCGTTCCGCGCGTCGAGTCGACGGCTGGTGACCGAGACCTTCGATGACCCGACCGAGTTCGCTCCGGCGAAACGGACGGTCGCGTTCCGAGGGGTCAAGTTCCGGTCGACCGATGCGGCCGACCCGTACTGGAAGGTCGACGACGGTCTGTTCCGCGGATTCAGCGACGACGGCCCCGACTCGCCGGCGATCGGCCTGGCGATCACCTTCCGCGACCGCGGTGCCGTGCGCAATTTCGGGTTCCGCTTGGACCCGTTCGGCACACCGAACCAGTTCGAGATCAAGGTCGTCGAGATCGACGGTACGGTCACGCGTCGGTCGCTGCCGACCGACACCGGGGACCGGTTCGTCGGGTTGAACAGCCGGACCGGCATCGCGAAGATCGTGATCCTGCAGGACTTCGAGTCGGCCGGCGGTGCCACCAACTTCGCGATCGACGAGTTCTCGCGCAGCTACATCATCCACTGGTGCCGGCGAACCCATCGATGACCCGGGCACCGACTCGGTCGGAATGGGGCCGGGTGGAGTGTCAGCGTGCTCTGAGCGCGAACGGGAGCACCGCTGCCGCCCCGGCACCGGTGAGCTGCCAGGCGGCCACGGTCATGGTCCAGCGGCTGTCGACCTCGTCGTCGACGAGGAGCACCGGGCCGGCCAACACGTCGGCATCGGGCAGCGCGGTCGCGTCGACCGCGAACCGACCCCAGACGTTGGTGACCTGGTGAGCGGAGTTGTCCTGCGCCGACTGGAAGGGCCTGCCCTCGTGGTCGGCGTCGAGCAGCGCACGATGAACCGGGAGCTTGCCCAGGGCCCCCAGCGCGTCGGCGACGTGCCCGACGAGGGCCGATCGACGCCGTGACGGCACCGGACAGATCCAGGTGGGTCGTTGCGCCCACGGCCACCGCTTGAGCACGGCCGCGATCGCGTCGACCAGTTCGGCCGGCACCTCGGCGTCGTCACCCGCGTCGGCGGCTGCGATGAGCCGATCGACCACCGGATTCCACCCGCCGTCACCGAGGCGGGCGAGTGCACGACCGGGCACGGCCTGGCGCTCGGCGGCGATCCGGCCCTTCGGCTCACCCAGACCCGACGGCCACTGACGGCGCGGCTCGACCACGATGTCGCCGCCGCGCAACACGTCGTGCGCCGCCGCGACCAGCAGCGGGTCGGGCTGACGCTGCCACGAATGGTCGGTACAACGATCGCAGCGCCCGCAGTCGGTGGCCGTGTCGTCGTCGAGCGCCTCGCGCAGGTAGCGGAGCCGACACGTCGAGAGGTCGGCCCAGTGGAGCATCTGGTCGGACTCGGCCCGGCGCAGCGTGCGGAGCGCGTCGACGAGTTCGTGGTCGTACTGCCAGTGCTCGTCGGTGCGCACCCAGCCGTTGCCCTCTCGGGTGATGGCGCCGTCGACCTCGAGGATGCTCATCAGGATGCCGAGCCGGCTGCGCCCCAGGTTGACGTCGGGTTCGATCGCCGCCAGTGACGTCGGCGCCGCCGGGTCGAGCAGATCGAGCACCGACCGGCAGATCTCCTCGGACGGCAGGGACACCGACTCGAACCACCGCCACACCGCCGCGTCTTCGGTCGGACGGGGCAGCGCGATGACCTCGGCGCGGTCGATCGCGCGACCGGCTCGACCGACCTGCTGGTAGTACGCCACCGGTGACGGTGGCAACCCGAGATGCACGCAGAACGCGAGGTCGCCCTTGTCGAACCCCATGCCGAGCGCGGAGGTGGCGACCAGTGCCTTGAGTTCGTTGGCTCGCAGCGCGGACTCCATCGCCAACCGTTCGGCCGGTTCGACCGAGCCGGTGTACGCCGCGACCTGGTGCCCGCGCGACCGCAGCCAGGCGGCGGCGGTGTCGGCCTGGTCGACCGTGAGGCAGTAGACGATGCCCGAGCCGGGCAGATCGTCGAGGGTTTCGGCCAGCCAGGCCAGCCGGTGCGCGTCGTCGGGCAGGTCGACGACCGACAGGTGCAGCGATGCCCGGTCGAGCGGGGTGCGCAACACCAGCGTGTCGTCGCCCAACTGTTTCGCGACGTCGTCGGTCACCCGCTGGTTGGCCGTTGCCGTGGTGGCGAGCACCGGGGTCCAGCTCGGTAGCTCGGCCAACAGGCGACGGAGGCGCCGGTAGTCGGGCCGGAAGTCGTGACCCCAATCGGAGATGCAGTGCGCCTCGTCGCACACGAGCGCGAAGGCGCGCGTCTGCATCGTGTCGAACACCCGCCGCCGGAACCCGGCGTTGGCGAGCCGTTCGGGAGCGATCAACAGCAGGTCGACCTCGTCGCGGGCGATCTGTTGTTCCATCTCGGCCCACGCGTCGATGTTGGACGAGTTGATCGTGACCGCGTTGAGGCCGAGGCGTTCGGCCGCCGCCACCTGGTCGCGCATCAGCGCCAGCAGCGGCGACACGACGACGGTGGGACCCCACCCGCGGTCGCGCAGCATTCGTGTGGCGGAGAAGTACACCGCCGACTTGCCGAACCCGGTGCGGGCGACCAGCAGGGTGCGCCGTCGCTCGGCGACGACCGCTGCGACCGCTGCGGCCTGGTCGGCGCGAGGCACCGCCTCGGGCCCGGCGAGGGCCCGCACGTGATCGGCCAACTCGCGCTCGACGTCGGCGACCGAGGGCCGGGGCGGTTCGATCACGGCGTCGGGCATGCACCGGACGGTAGCGAGTGGGTGTCGCACGCGTGCTGCGCCGTGACCGTCCCACCGCTCGGCGAGGTACCGTCTGCCTCCATGAAGTTGCTGCGGCGCATCCTGGGTGCGCTCACGATGGCCGGGATCGCGGCGGCCGGTCTGCGGGTGCGCGGTCGCGGCGGCACCCCGCCCCAGCACGGCG
Organism: uncultured Acidimicrobiaceae bacterium; assembly: GCA_963972325.1. GTDB lineage: Bacteria > Actinomycetota > Acidimicrobiia > Acidimicrobiales > Ilumatobacteraceae > Ilumatobacter. The sequence goes on along the minus strand of CAXAWD010000020.1, from coordinate 10,082 downwards.
GGTGGCGTCCGCTCGAACTGCCGACCGACACGGACCGCTGATGACGATCTGGGTCGTCGGCGACGGCATCGTCGGGCGTCGTGTTCAACGCATGCTCGCCGAGTTCGACGTTCGCTCCCACGACCCCCGCGTCGAACCGACGCCGCTCGTCGGGCCCGGCGACGTCGCGGTACTCGCGCACCCGGTCGATCACGCGCCCCTGGCCCGGGTGCTCGGTGTACGCGGCGCATCGGTCGTCACCGTCGGCGACAGCCTCGACGACACTCGCGAACTGATGGCGCTCGACCAGGACTTCGCGGGTGCCGACGCCACGCTCGTGATCGGTGCCGCGCTCACACCCGGGCTGTCCGGCCTGCTCGCCCGCTACCTGTCGTTCGAGATGGCGGTCGTCGACGAGATCCACGTGGCGGTCCACGGCACCGCCGGGCCGAGCTGCGCCCGCGACCACCATCGTTCGCTCAGCGGCCGAGCGGTGAGTTGGCGCGACGGCGAATGGCGGCACTCGCTCGGCGGTGGCGGCCGCGAGCTGTGCTGGTTCCCCGAACCGGTCGGCGCCCGCGACTGCTATCACGCCGAGATCGCGAGCCCGGTCCTGCTCCACCACTCGTTCCCGGACGCCGTGCGGATCGACGCCCGCCGCACCGCCCGGCGACGCGACCGGTTCACCGCCCGCCTGCCGATGCTCCGACCACCGCACCGCGAGGGTCGCGTCGGCGCCGTGCGGGTCGAGGTGCGCGGCAGCGCCCCAGACGGTGCCCGGCTCACCCGGATCCTCGGAGTCGCCGAACTCGTCGGCACGGCGTCGGCGGCCATGGCGTCGGTGTTCGCGGTGGCGGCGCAGGCCGGCGAGTTGCCATCGGGCGCGATCGCCACCAGCGACGCCCAACTCGACACGATCACGCTGCTGCGTCGCGTGGAGGCAGCCGGGGTGCGACTCCAGGAGTTCACCGGCATTCCCCAGCCGGGCTGACACCGCCGCCGCGTCAACTCGCGTCAGCGGGCGTCGGGTACGTCGTCGCCCGACTCGGGTGCGACGGTGTCGAGGCGTTCGCTCAGCCGCTCGATCGCCCTGGTGAGGTCGTCGAGTTGGGTCCGCAGTTCCTCGCCGGTGACCACATCGGCCAGGGCGAGCCGCACACCGGCGATCTCACGGGCCAGGAACTCGGTGTCGGCCTGGGTGCGTTCGGCGACTTCACGATCGTGGTCGGCGGCCACACGGTCACGCCGCTCCTGGCGGTTCTGTGCGAGCAGGATCAGCGGTGCGGCGTACGACGCCTGCAACGACAGCACCAGCGTGAGGAGGACCAGCCCACGGTCCCACGGGTCGAACTGGTAGCGCTCGGGCGGGACGATGTTGAACGCCAGCCACACGATGATGATGACCGTCTGCCAGACCAGGAAGCGGGCGGTGCCCAGATAGCGGGCGATCGACTCGCTGAACGTGCCGAACGCCTCGGAGTCGTACGACAGGTCGAAGCGACCGCGCTGGCGCGGCTGGGTGAGTTCGTTGCGACGCTTCACGTGTGACCGGCCACCTGTTGGGGCGCGCGATCCTGACGGCGGTGCCGGAGACGCCAACCGGCACCGAGCATCCGGTCGACGACGTCGTCGACACTGATGGCACCGAGCAACCGACCGGCCTCGTCGACCACGGCGAGCGACAGCATGTCGTACGAGGCGAACTCCTCGAACACCGCGCGGTCGGACGTGTCGGGCGACACGGTGGGCACGTCGCGGGCGATGCAGTGGCGCAGCTCCATCCGCGGTGGCTCACGGAGCAAACGTTGCATGAACACGATGCCGAGGTGTTTACCGGTGGGCGGTTTGAACGGCGCCTGGGTGACGAACACCTGGCTCGCGATGCTCGGCGTCCAATCGGGGTTGCGGAGCTGGGCGAGCGCTTCGGCCACGGTGGACGTGGGCCCGAGGATGATGATCTCGGGCGTCATCATGCCGCCGGCCGTGGCCTCCTCGTACGACAGGAGGCGGGTGATCACCTCGGCCTCGTCGTCGTCCATCGCGGCGAGGATCGCGGCGCGCTGCTGGGTGGGCATCTCACCGAGCAGGTCGGCGAGATCGTCGTACTCCATCTCGTCGAGCACCCCGACGAGGCGGTCGAGGTCGAGACCCTCGATCAGACGGAGCTGCTCGGTCTCGGACAGCTCCTCGAGCACGTCGGCGAGCCGTTCGTCGTCCATCGACTCGGCGAGCTGGCGACGTTGTGCGAGCGGCATCGTGCGCACGATGTGGGCGACGTCGCTCGGGTGCATGTCGCGCAGTCGCGCGGCCTCGGCCTCCATCGCCGTGTTGGCGGCGAACAGCGTGGCCACCTCACGCCACTCGACCAGCCGATAGCTCGGTCGGCGGCGCAGGGTGTTGCGGCGCGCGAGCCGCACCTTGGCGACTTCCCAGTGGCTGGATCGACCGTCGCTGGTCTCGATCAGACCGACGTCGCTGACGCGCTCGCCGCCGTCGATGTGGTGATCGATCACCTCGTCGCCGATCAGGGTCTCACCGGGACGCGGCTTGAACGGGTTGAGGTCGAGGTCCCAGCTGCGCAGGCGCACGCCGTCACCGTCGAGTTCGGCGACGCGGGCCGCGTTGACGAAGATCCGGCGGTGTTGGCTCGATGCGACGAAGCCGGTGACCCGCGGCGGGTGACCGACCCGGCCCGGGACGACGACGATGTCGTCGATCTTGCCGATCTCGGCCCCGCCGGCGTCGAGCAACGGCAGACGCATCACCCTGAATGCGTAGATCAGCTCGCCTGCCATGCAGCGCAGACTACCCGTTGACCCGTCGCCGGAACCCGAGTCCTCGGGGCCGGGACGCGACGCAGCCGGCGCCCGATCGGACGCCGGCTGCATCGGTGGTGCGTGGGTTCGGGTCAGGTCGCGGGCGTCAGCCGGCGCAGACCAGACCGTCGAGCGTGAACTCCGACGGCACCGCGGGGATCCCGCCGTCGTGGCGGGCGTTGAACCCGAGATACACGGTCGAGTCGGGCCGGACGACCCGGTTCCACGGTGCGTTCGCCACCGTCACGTCACGGTCGGACTGCTCGAACGAACCGCTCCAGCCGACGCGGACCAGGTCGTCGTCGTCGGCGAACGTCCAGCCGAGCTCCCAGCCGTCCCACGCCTCGTCGGACGTGTTGGTCAGCTCGATGCCGACGCCGTAGCCGCTCCACCACGAACCGAACACGTGGTAGTCCACGGCGCACGCCGCGGTCAGGTCGACCACGACCGTGTTGTCGGTCGAGGTGGATGCGTCGTTGGTGAGCGAGGTGGCGGTCGACACCACCCCGGCGGGCACGGTGAGGGTCACGTCGCCCGACGCCGTAGCGCCGGCGACCTCGACGAGGTAGCGCGTGCCGGGCGTGATCGATGTGATCGTCGACTCGGTGGCACCGGCGCTGCCGGCCACCGCGATGTCGTCGTTGTCGAACCCGACGATCTCCTCGCTGAAGATCACCTCGAAGCCGATCGGCTGCTCGCGGGTCGGATCGGCCTGGCCGGTGGCCTGCTCGACACGGACCTCGACCGACGTCGCGGCCGGTTCCGGCACCTCGATGACGGTTCCCTGACGGAACCCGAGGTGGGCGCCGGGCTTGTTGGTGATCACACCGTCGACACCGATCTCGGTGAGGCGCACCCAGGTGGCGGCGTCGTCGATCGTGTACGGCATCACGGCGACACCGGCGTCGTTGAGCGCGGCGACCAGGTCGGGCCGGGCCAGCGCACCCGAGGCGTGCGGGTTGATCGCGACGAGGCCGAGGTCGTCGGCGATCGTGAGCGCGTCCTCGGGCAGGGCACCGGTCAGCCACGCCCGGGGGATGTCCGGCGCGAGCGTCTGGGCGTCGCGGACGACGTCGGCGTCGAAGCTCTGGACGATGACCTGGTTCTGCATGTTGCGGGCCAGGACGGCGTCGAGCTGCGTGCGCACGTCGTCGGTGTCGGCACCGGGCTTGATCTCGAGCAGCAGCGTGGTGCCCCGACCCGACATCAGGTCGAGGACCTCGTCGAGGAACGGCACCGGCGAGGCGGCGTACGCCGACGAGAACCAGGAACCCGCGTCGAGCGTGTCGATCTGGGCCGTGGTCATGGCGTCGACGGCACCCGTTCCGTCGGTGGTGCGGTCGACGGTCGAGTCGTGGATCACCACGGTCGCACCGTCGGCGGCGTTGTGCGTGTCGATCTCGAGCATCTCGGCACCGCTGCGGATCGCGGCCTCGACCGCCTCGAGCGTGTTCTCGGGAGCGATCGACGAGTAGCCGCGGTGAGCGATCGTGATCGGCCCGGCTTCGGTGCTGCGCACGAGGCTCGGCGGATCGATCTCGGTCACCACGACGTCGTCGATGCTGATCGTGGCACCGTCGGCGATGAACCCGAGCACCCCGTCGGCGCTGCGGCCGATGCGGGTCGTCTCGAGCACGAGTTCGCCGTCGAAGAACCAACGTCCGCGGTTGCCCTGCACCTCGATCGCGACCTGCACGTCGCGGTCGGTGGCGGCGTCGGTCGGGGCGGCCGTGGCGTCGGTGACGTCCCAACCGCCACCGGCGGTCCGCATCGCGAACTCGATGCCGTTCGTGGCGGTGCTCGCCGAGCGCATCACGGAGTGCGACCACGGGGCCTCGCCGGCGGGGTCGATGTCGGTGATCACGCCGGCCCAGCGGCTGGTGTTGTTCACCTGCTCGAACCGCAGCCGGCGGCCGGTGGCGCGCGGGAAGGAATGGGACATGTGGTGCCTCCTGAGGGGTTCGGGAGGCCGACGGTACGAAGGTGGGGTGCCGCCCAGGTGGCGGCGGCGTGGCGTCGATCGGAAGGACGCGCGAACGTTGGTCGACCCGGTCGCCGACGGCGGGTCAGACGGCTTCGACCTGCACCAGCGTGTCGCTGTAGGCGACCCCGCCACCCCATTCGGTCAGGGTGTCGTTGGTGAGGTCGTTGGCGACCTGACCGTCGGGGTGGTGGTCGCGCCACCATCCCCACGGGATCGACGCGAGACCGGGCCGGAGGCGGGTGGTGACCCTGACCGGCAGCTCGAGGCTCGCTCGGTCGTTGAACACCCGGGCGGCGCCGCCGTCGACGAGTCCACGGGCGGCCGCGTCGGCGGCGTCCAGTTCGACGAACGGGCCACCCTCCGCCGGACCGTGCTTGGGCAGGTGTGAGTAGCCGGAGTTGTGGAAGCGCGTGTGGTGCTTGGGGGTCATCAGCTGCAGCGGGAAACGATCGGCGTTCGGCCCCTGTGGCCCCTCGGTGGGTGGCACGAACACGGGCAGGCGTGGCTGGCCCATCGCCTCGAGTCGACTCGACACGAACTCGACTCTGCCCGACTCGGTGGGGAACCCGCCGTCGGCCCACGGCGTGCCGTCGTCGGGGTAGGGCACCTTCATCCAGCCGTCGCGGCGCAGCGCGTCGAGGTCGACGGTGGGCAGGACGTCGCGCAGGATCGTCAGGTCGTCGTCGAACAGCGACGGCTCGGTGAGGCCCATCGCACCGGCGATCCGGCGGAAGCACTCGGTGTTGCTCACCGCTTCGCCGAGCGGCTCGATCGCCGCCTCGTTCCAGCCCATCCACAGGTGTCCCCATGACGGCGTGACGTCGTGTGCCTCGATGTGGGTGGTGGCGGGGAGCACGATGTCGGCGTACTTCGCGGTGTCGGTGACGAACTGCTCGTGCACCACGGTGAACAGATCGTCGCGGGCCATGCCGCGGCGGGCCTGGTCGGCGTTGGGCACGATCACGAGCGGGTTCGAGTTCCAGACGATCATGGCGTACACCGGCGGCTGTTCGTCGAGGAGGATCTCGCCGAGGCGGCTCATGTTGAGGGTGCGGACCTCGCGCCCGGCGAGCAGATCGGGCCGGCCGAGCACGGCGTCGTCGACGAGCGCGTCCTGCCAGGTACCGACGCTTCGGAACAGTCCGCCGCCGCGATCGCGCCACGCCCCGGTCAGCGCGGGGAGGCAGGCCATCGTCCGGTAGAACATCGCGCCGTTCTCGTGGTGCTCGGCACCGATCAGCGTTCGGATCGCGGCGGGTCGGACGGTGGCGTACTCACGGGCGAGCGTCTCGATCACATCGGCCTCGACGCCACACTGCTCCGCGGCCCACCCGGGCGTGGTGTCGGCGACCGACTCGGCGAGTTCGTCGAAGCCGAGCGTGTGGGCATCGACCCACTCGCGATCGACGAGGTGGTCGCGGATGATCACGTGCATCATCGCCTGCATCATCGCGATGTCGGTGCCCGGCAGCGGCTGGATGTGCTGGTCGCAGTCGTCGGCGGTCAGCGTGCGGATCGGGTCGATCACCACCAGTTTCGCCCCGTTGGCACGGGCCTTCTCGATCACCGGCCACAGATGCCGGTTGGTGAGCTTGGTGTTGGTGCCCCACAGCAGGATCAGCTTCGAGTGCTCGAGGTCGAGTGCGTCGGCACCGAGCGACGAGCCGTTGGTCATCGCGACGCCGGCACCGACGGTGGGCCCGCAGATGTTGCGCAGCAGGCGGGTGGCGCCGATGTGGTGGAAGAAGCGGGACGAGATGCCCTGCGTGGCGAGGATGCTCTGATTGCCGGCATCGCTGAACGGCATGACCGCCTCGCCGCCGTGCTCGTCGACGATCGTGGTGAGCCGTTCGCCGATCTCGGCGAGCGCATCGTCCCACGAGATCTGCTCGAACTCGCCGCTGCCCTTGGGGCCGACGCGCCGCAACGGGTGCAGTACCCGGTCGGGCGAGTACACCCGGTCGAGGAATCGGTTGACCTTGGGGCAGAGTTCGCCGTAGCTGTACGGGTGCTCGGGGTTGCCGCGCAGCTTGACGGCCACGGGGGTCGTGCCGCTGTCGTCGACCGTGACGGTCCACCCACACGAGTCGGGGCAGTCGTGATGGCAGGTTCCGTCGACGGTCACGGTCATGCCCCGATGGTACGCCCCCGCCGCGCTCCGCCCCGGCGGGGATCGGTCGCGGCGTCAGCCGCCGGTGGAGGCGTTGCCGATACGGCGGGCCATGATCGGGAAGATCGCGAGGTGGAACGGCCACATCGCCCACCAGTACGCGCGTCCGAAGATGCCGCGTGGCACGAACCGTGCGCGTTGCGTGAGTCGGGTTCGACCCCCGTCGAGCGGTTCGGTGACCCATTCCAGCCAGGCGTCACCGGGCAGTCGCATCTCGGCGTGGAGCCGGAACAGGTGCTCGTCGGCTGCCACGACGCGCCAGAAGTCGAGCGCCTCCCCGACGGTGATGTCGTCGGGGTGGCGCCGGCCACGGCGCAGTCCGGCACCACCGACGAGCTTGTCGAGCAGGCCGCGGATGGCCCACAGAGGACGGAAGCCGAACCAGCCGCGTTCGCCTCCGATGCCGCGTACGACGCGCTGCACGGTGGCGGGGTCGGCATCGACCTCGGTGGTGCGGGCGTCTTCGTAGGCGGTGCCGCCGCTCCAGTCGGGGTCCCACGGCTTGGGTGTGGCGGCGTCGTCGATGTCGCGAATGCCGGACCAGCGCGTCGGGATGTCGAGATCCTGGACCCGACTCAGCGACGACGCGATCGCGGCGCGGACCGACTTGCACGTGTGATCGGAGAGAGCCAGGGCCGAATCGTCGGTGACGACCACGTCGTTGCGGAGTGAGTCGATCAGCGACGCTGCGAGGCCGCGAGGTAGGGGTGTCACGAGGTTGACCCAGTGCGTGGAGAACGTCGGGCTGACGACCGGTACCGGCACGATGAGCCGTCGTCGCAGACCGGCCACCTCGGCGTAGGTGGTGATCAGGTCTTGGTACGTGAGTTGGTCGGGGCCGCCGATCTCGACGATCCGGTGGTGTTCGGTCGGCCCGGCGTCGAGCGCGGCGCCGATGTAGTGCAGCACGTCGGTGATCGCGATCGGCTGCACGAGCGTTCGGGTGACCCAGGCGGGCGCGACCATCGCGGGGAGCACCTCGACGAGGCTGCGGAGCATCTCGAACGATGCCGAGCCGGCGCCGAGCACGACGGCGGCGCGCAGCTCGGTGACCGAGGTCGGCCCGCCGGCCAGGGTGGTGCCGACCGCGTGGCGCGAGCGGAGGTGGGCGGACAGTTCGTCGTCGTCCCGTCCGAGGCCGCTCATGTAGATGATGTGGCCGACCCCGGCACGTTCGCACGCGTCGGCGACGTGCTGCGCCGTTCGTTGCTCGACGGCTTCGAAGTCGTCACGGCCGAGCGAGTGCACGAGGTACACCACGGTGTCGACGTCTCGGAACGCGTCGTCGAGTGTGGTCGGGTCCTCGAGATCGGCTTCGACGATTTCGACGTCGGCGGCCCACCGGATCGATCGCAGCGACGCTGCCGATCGACTCAGGCAGCGGACGGTGACACCCGATTCGACGAGCACGGGGACGAGGCGCCCGCCGACGTAGCCCGACGCGCCGAGCACGAGGGTTCGACTGCGGCGCCCGACCGCGGTGAACTCGGTCACCGTCGACCGAGGATGAACAGGACGAGGGCCACGATGGCGAGGATGATGAAGATCGTGTAGAGCATGGCCCCCACGTACCCCTGCCGACCGGTTTCCAAACCGTGCGCGCCGTTCGCCGCGCACGGAGCGGAGCCCGTCGCGACGACGTTTGGGGGTGGAGGCGGTCGGGTAGGCCACAGGTCCGACCCCGACGAAAGGAACTCACATGAGTGGAGCGATGGACAAGATGACCGGCCGTGCCAAGCAGGCCGCCGGCGACCTCACCGACGACGAGGAACTCGAGCGCGAGGGCGAGGCCGACGAGGCTGCGGGCAAGATGAAGGATGCCGTCGACGACGTCAAGGACGGCGTCAACGACGCGATCGACGACGTGAAGGAACGCTTCGATTCGTGATCGACCGGCGACGGATGCGCTCCGAGGCCTTGGTGCAGTGGCGGGTGTCGAGCGCCCGCCGCTGCGTCGGGCGCCGGGACGGGTCAGTCGGCGACGTTGAGATAGTCGTCGATTCCGCTGATCTCGAGCAGCCGACTGACGGCGGCCGACGGGTTGCTGAGTTGCAGCCGACGGTCGTTCCCCTGGGCGGTCTGGTGGGCCTCGATGAGCACACGAAGACCGCTCGAGTCGACGAACTCGACCCCCGCCATGTCGATCACGACGTGTGCCTGGTCGCACTGTCCGATCGCTTCGGCCAGGGCCGGCGCGGTGTACGCGTCGATCTCGCCGACGAGTGCCAGGCCGGTGTCGGTGGTGGTGATCTCGAGCGGAGCTGCCGCGGTCATACGAGGACTGTATCTCCCGAGCGAGCGATTCTCGGACGTGGGCGGCACCCCGGGGTGTCGACCAGGGCTAGTTTGGCAGCCGCATGACCGAACACGCTGAACTCGACCTGCCGCTGTCGGCGCGGTACGCCACGACCGTACGAGCCGTCGCTGCGTCGATGGCGTCGACGATCTCGATGTCGATCGACGACATCGACGACCTGCGTCTGGGGGTCAACGAGGCGATCTCGGTGTTGACCGATCTCGACGACGATGCCCCCACGACGGGCCGCCTCCATGTTCGATTCGACCTCGCTGCCGATCACATCCGGGTGACCGTGAGTCGCACGGGCGTCGAGGGCCAACCCACCGTCGAACCGGACGTGTTGGCCGAACGGATCCTCGGTGCCGTCGTCGACGAGTACTCGGTCGACGAGAGCGGCGCGTTCCTGCTGGTCAAACAAGTTCCGGCAGATGGCGACTCCTGACACGACGGCGCTCTTCGAGGAGTTCGCCAGGACGGGCCGCCGTCGCCTCCGGAACCAGATCGTCGAGGAGCACATGGGCCTCGCGGTCCACATCGCGAAGCGGTTCAACGTGCGTGCCGGGCGTGACGACGACATCGAGCAGGTCGCCATGTTGGCGCTCGTCAAAGCGGTCGACCGCTTCGATCCCTCCGTCGGGGTACCGTTCGCGGCCTTCGCCGGCCGCACGATCGAAGGTGAGATCAAGCGCCACTTCCGAGACGCGACGTGGTCGATCAAGGTGCCGCGCGGCGCGAAGGAGCTGCACCTGTCGGTTCGACGGGCCGGTGACGAGTTGTCGTCGAAGCTGGGCCGATCGCCGTCGGTCGCCGAGGTCGCCGCCCATCTCGAGATCT
>CAXAWD010000019.1:0-17661 GCA_963972325.1 uncultured Acidimicrobiaceae bacterium | reverse complement strand
CAAGGCGGAGATCGGCAAGACCTACACGGGGCGCGTCGTGAACATCACCAAGTTCGGTGCGTTCATCAACATCCTCCCGGGCCGTGATGGCCTCGTGCACATCTCGAAGCTCGGTGGCGGCAAGCGGATCAACTCCGTCGAAGACGTCCTCGAGCTCGGTCAGGAGATCGAGGTCAAGGTCGAGGAGATCGACGACCGCGGCAAGGTCAGCCTGGTCCCGGCCGGCGACATGCCCGAGCCCCCCGCCAACTCGGGTGGCTCCGAGGGCGCCGGCGCCCCGGCCCGCTCGCGTTCCGACGATCGCTCCAACGACCGGTCGGAGCGCAGCTCCGACAAGGCGTCGTCCGACGACGTCGAGACCGTGTCGTTCGAGGAGTCGTTCGATGCCGAACTCGCCGACGAGCTCGGTGACCTCGGCCCCGCCGGCGAGAAGCGCAACGACGGTGGTCGTGGCCGCGGCGGCGACCGCGGCGGCCGCCGCCGCCACCGCTGACCCGTCGCGAGTTGTGCCTGGCACAACTCGCGATCGATCGATCGACACCCCCATCCGGTCCGCCGGGTGGGGGTGTCGGCGTCTTCGCCCGATACTGCTGGGCGTCGCCTACATCGCCGCGACGGGCGTCGGCGACTCCGCCGGATCGAACGTCGACCACGCCCTCGCCAGGCGCTGAAGCCCTGCTTCGAGCACGTCGTCCGTCGCCGTGAACGGCACTCGCAGATGCCGGCTGTCGGCGTCGGCCGATCCGAACTGCCGAGCGGAGGCCACGAGGACGCCCGTCCGGCCGGCGTGCTGGACAAACGCATCGGCAGAGGCGCCGAGCGGCAGGGTCGCCCAGAGCGACAGTCCACCGCGCGGACGCACGAAACTCCAGTCGACGAGATCGCGTCGGAGCAGATCGACGACGAGATCGCAACGGCGACGCAGTTGCTCGATCCGAGCCGACGTTACGACGTCGACGCGTTCGAGGACCGAGCAGGCTGCGGCTTGGCTCAGTGCCGACGAGAACATGTCGTTGACGGCCTTGTACGGCCGCAGCCGGTTGATGGTCTGCGGGTCGGCACGCACCCAGCCGAGGCGGAGCCCTGGCCAGGCGATCTTGCAGACCGAGTCGATCGTGATGGCGTGACCGTGATGTTCGTGGGTAGCGATCTCGGGGAGCCGTCGGTGATCGAACGCGATCGACGCGGCCACGCGGTCCTCCGACACGGGGACGCGATACTCACGCGCGATCCGAGCGATCGCGGCGACCCGTTCGGGTGGGAGCCGGGTACCGGTCGGATTGTGGTGTTGTGGGTTGAGCGTGATCAGCGCGGGTCGGTACCGCGCCACCTTCGCTTCGAGATCCTCGACGTCGAGACCGTGCTCGTCCATCCGCACGGGTTGAAAGCGCGCGCCGAGGTGATGGACCCCGTCGATCAGCCCGGGCCAGGTGAACTCCTCGCCGAGCACGACGTCGCCCGGATGGACGAATGCCTGCAGCGTGAGGGAGATCGCCTGCTGGGCGCCGCTCGTCACCATGATCTCGTGGGGTGAGGTCGGCAGGCCCTGCCGAGTCATGCGGTCGGCGATCCGTTCGCGGAGACTCCACCAGCCGAGTGGCTCGGCGCGATCGAGGTCCTCGGCGTGGTCGGACAGGTTGGCGCTCTGGATTGCAGCGGACACCTCCGGCAGCAGATCGGGGATCGCCTTGAGCAGATCGACCGCAACGTCGCTCGACGTCCACAGTCGACCGCCGACGAACTCGGCCCCTGCCCGCGGGGAATCGAGCCGGTTGCCGGACACGGTCGTCCCGCTGCCCTGCAACCTCGTGACGCATTCGGCGGCAGCGAGTCGTTCGTACGCCTTGACGACCGTGCCGCGCGACACGGCGAGTTCGGCAGCGAGTGCCCGCTCGGCCGGGAGTCGATCGCCACCGCGCAGCGAACCGTCGTCGATGTGTGCGGCGATCGCGGTGGCGAGTTGCACGTACAGCGGGCCCTCGCCGGCGGACCACCCGGCGAGGAGTCGGTGGACCGATTCGGGGTCCAATTTTGTCGAATCGGGCCTCGATTGGATCAGCATCGTTGGTCATGATACGGACATGTCCCTCCTCGAACAAGGTCCAATCGCCACTGAGTCAACATGCCGTCCGAGCCCGTCCGTCACGGTCAGGTCCATTGTGGAAGAATTGGCCCAGCACAGTGTGTCGCAATTCCCGTCGGCATGGCTGCCGTTCCTGGCTGCGGCGGCGGCCGAGGTGAGCAGCGCGGCAGGTCTGACGTGGAAGGTCGGGTCGGACGATCCGGTCGTGGCGCTGTTGCGGATCGTGGCGAGGGTGTCGATCGTGGCGCCGGCCGTCGGCGGTGACCACTGCGAGCGGCTCCTGCTCGCGATGCGGTCGGGGTGACCCGAGCGCTCGCCACCACCGCTGGTTCGATCGCGAGTTGTGCCTGGCACAACTCGCGATCGGTCGTTCGACACCCCCATCCGGTCAGCCGGGTGGGGGTGTCGGCGTTTTCGCCGATTGACTGGCCACCTCATGTCCGAGCGAGTCGTCCAGTTGCCATCCGGGTTGACGATCGCGGTCGAACCCATGGTCTCGACCCGAACGGCCTCGATCGGTGTCTGGGTGGGCGCCGGCGCACGGGACGAGACCCGTGACCGGTCCGGTATCAGCCACTTCCTCGAGCACCTGCTGTTCAAAGGGACGGACACCCGTTCCGCGATCGACATCTCCCAGAGCATCGATCGCATCGGCGGTGACATCAACGCCTTCACGTCCAAGGAGTACACGGCGTACTACTGCCGGATCCCGGCCCGGCATTCGGCGACGGGCATCGACCTGCTCGGTGATGTGCTCACGGCGCCGGCACTGCGCGACGACGACATCGAGAGCGAACGTCAGGTGATCCTCGAAGAACTCGCCATGGACGACGACAGCCCCGAAGACGTCGTGCACCGCGAGTTCAGCGCCGCCGTGTTCGGCGACCATCCGCTCGGGTGGGACACGGCCGGTGACCGCACGTCGGTGCGCGGCCTCACCGCCGACGCAGTTCGAGAGTTCCACGCGAGTCAGTACGTCACGGAGAACACGGTCGTCGCGGTGGCCGGGGCGGTCGACCCCGACGAGGTGATCGACCACGTCACCAAGGCGTTCGATCGAATGCCGGCGGGCAGTGCGCCACGGGCGCGGCACGTCCCCGACCCGGACGCGATCCGGCCGGGCGAAACGGTGGCGTTCGACGACGACACCGAACAGGTGCATCTCGTCGTCGGCGGCCGCTCGATCCGTCGGCTCGATCCCGACCGGGAGGCGCTCGACATCGCCAACCACATTCTCGGCGGGGGGTTGTCCAGCCGGTTGTTCGACGAGATCCGCGAGCGCCGCGGCCTCGCCTACTCGGTGTTCTCGTCGGCCGCCGCGTACGCCGACGTCGGCTCGTGGTCGATCTACGCCGGCACGCTGCCCGAGCACGCGCACGACGTCCGCTCGCTGATCGGGGTCGAGGTCGCCCGCCTGGTCGAACAGGGCATCACCGCCGACGAACTCGCCATCGCCCAGGGCTACCTCGCCGGTTCCTACGAGATGGGGCTCGAAGACTCGGGGGCCCGCATGTCGCGCCTCGGCGGTCAACTCACGATCTTCGGCGAGCTGCGCAGCGTCGAGGACCAACTCGAGCGGTGGGCGGCCGTGTCGCTGGCCGACGTCCGCCGAGTGGTCGAGCGCGTGTACGGCGCAGCCGAACCCGTGACCGTCCGCGTCGGCCCGACCTGAGCGAAAGCCGCAGCGACACCGCCGCTTCGCTACGGTCGTACCCGTGACGATACGTGTCGGAGTCAACGGAGCTGGTGGACGCATGGGAGCGGCGGTGTGCGCCGCGGTCGACGCCGACCCTGATCTCGAACTCGTCTCGCGGGTCGACGTCGGCGACGAACTCCGGGCGTTCGCCGACGCCGAGTGTGACGTCGTGGTCGACTTCACGGTCGCCGACGCAGCTCGGGTCACCTTGCCGTGGCTGGCGATGCACGGCATCCACGCCGTGGTCGGCACCACCGGCCTGACCGACGACGACCTCGCTTCGGTCCGCTCGGCGTTCGGCGACGGCAGCGCCCACTGCCTACTCGCGCCGAACTTCGCGATCTCCGCGGTGCTGATGACACGATTCGCCGAACTCGCCGCGCCGTTCTTCGACACCGCCGAGATCATCGAATATCACCACGACCGCAAGATCGACGCGCCATCCGGCACGGCGGTCGACACGGCCGATCGGATCGCGGTGGCGCGGGGCGATCGCCCGTGGCACGCCGACCCCACCGAACACGAGGTCTATCCGGGCGCTCGGGGCGGCACGTCGCCGGGTGGCGTGCACGTGCATGCCGTTCGGATGCACGGCATGGTCGCGCACCAGGACGTGATCTTCGGTGCACAGGGGCAGTCGCTGACCATCCGTCAGGACAGCTACGACCGGGAGAGCTTCATGCCCGGTGTGGTGCTGGCCTGCAAGCGCATCGCCGAACACCCAGGGGTGACCGTCGGCCTGGAGCACTTCCTCGACATCTGACGCTCCGACGGCCGATGGAGCAGAGCTCCGGCGGCTGTCAGGGCCGTGGCGGGCCGTGCGTCAGCCCAGTGCGGCGAGCGCGGCGTCGTAGTCGGGTTCGTCGGCGATCTCACCGACGAGCTGGGTGTGCACGACCGTGCCGTCGGCGTCGAGCACCACGACCGAGCGTGCGGCGAGCCCGGCGAGCGGGCCGTCCTGCAACCGGACGCCGTAGTCGTCGGCGAAGCTACCGCGGAAACCCGAACCGGTCACGACGTTCTCGATACCCTCGGCACCGCAGAAGCGTCCGGCCGCGAACGGCAGGTCTTCGGACACGCACAGCACCACCGTGTCGTCACGCTCGGCGGCGCGCTCGTTGAACGTGCGGACGCTGGTGGCGCAGGTGGGAGTGTCGATGCTCGGGAAGATGTTGAGTACGACCTTCTTGCCGCTGAGCGAGTCGGCGGAGATCTCCGACAGGTCGCTGCCGACGAGCGAGAAGCCCGGGGCCGACGAGCCGACGGCGGGCAGTTCGCCATTGGTGTTGAACGGATTGCCGCGAAGTGTGACTTGTGCCATACGCAAGTTGTATCAGCCCGCGGCACCCCTGCGGAAGTTGCGGAGGTTGACGGCGAAGACCAGCGCGACGGAGATGCCCACCATCCACCATGAATACCGCTGGAGCCAGCCGACGAAATCTTCGAGTTGTTCCTCGAAGATCTGGGCCAACCACCAGATCAGGACCAGGCGTCCGGCGATGCCGACGGTGAGGAGCAGCGCCAGCCGGCGCGGTGCCGTGCGATGGATGCCGCTCAGCGCGGCGATCAGGTTGCTGCCGGCGAAGAACGGCACGATGACCCATTCGGCACGGGCGAATGCCCGGTCGAACTGTTCGAGGGCTTCCGGTGTGACGCCGAGGTACTTGATGAACCACGTCAGCGCCGTCGTCGAGTACGCCCGACCGATCAGGTGGCAGACGACGAAGGCAGCGCCGATTCGCAGGAACCCGACGCCCCAGTAGGCGAGGGGCGAGACGTCGGCGCCGAGGGCCAGCACGAGGTACCGGTTGCGCGACGAGAGCAGCAGCAGTGTTTCGGGGCTCGATTCGAGCAACTTGGCCCAGGTGGCACCTGCGATGTTGGTGCACACGACGAGACCGACGAACGCTGCGAGCGTCAAGGGTGCCCATCTCGGCCGGTCGGGCGTGAACGGCAGCGGGACGGCTTCGGTCATTCGTGCGACGCTACCCGGGTCTCGGGGCGTCGACCGAGCGTCGGCACCGAGGGAGCAGCACGAGCAGCCGTGCCGCACGAGGTGACCACCTCGGTGGCGTTGGGATACCGTTCGCGTCCATGCAGGGACTGATGCAGGATGTGCCACTGACGATCACCCACCTCTTCGACCGCGCCGAGCGCTATCACGGTCACAAGGAGATCATCACGGCGACCGGAGCGGGTCGTGAACGAACGACCTACGCCGCGTGGGCGGATCGCACACGGCGTCTGGGCGGCGTGCTCGACCGCCTCGGCGTGTCCGCCGACGGCCGGGTGGCCACGTTCGCCTGGAACACGGCTCGCCATCTCGAGCTGTACTTCGCGGCGCCATGCACCGGGAGGGTGCTGCACACGCTCAACATCCGCCTGTTCCCCGATCAGTTGACCTACATCGTCAACCACGCCGACGACGAGGTGATCTTCGTCGACCGGTCGTTGCTCGCTCTCCTGGCGCCGCTGCTCCCGACGTTCGAGAAACTGCGGCATCTCGTGTTGATGGACGACGGCGCCGGCGAGATCCCCGACGACCTGGCCGGCCACGAACTGCTCGACTACGAAGAGTTGCTGGCCACCGCCGAGCCCGTCGAGTTCGCGGTCGACGACGAGCACCGTGCCGCGAGCATGTGCTACACGAGCGGCACCACCGGCAATCCGAAGGGTGTGCTCTACAGCCACCGGAGCACCTTCCTGCACACGTTCGGAGCGATGACGGTCGACAGCCTCGGCGCCCGTGAGTCCGACGTGATCCTGCCGGTCGTGCCGATGTTCCATGCCAACGCCTGGGGTCTGGCCCACGCCGCGGTCGCCTCGGGCGCGACGCTGGTGATGCCCGGTGCCGACCTGTCCGGCCCGGCGCTCGCCGACCTCATCGTCGACGAGCGCGTCACGGTCGCCGCCGGCGTGCCGACGATCTGGATGCAGGTGTTGCCCGCCCTGGAAGGACGCGACACGTCGAGTCTCCGGGCGATCCCGTGTGGCGGCTCCGCCGTGCCCAAGGCGTTGTCGGAGGCGTACCGCGAGCAGCTCGGGCTCCCGATCCTGCAGGCGTGGGGGATGACCGAGACGAGCCCCATCGCCGCGGTGTGTCATCTCGACGTCGACGAGGCGTCACTGCCGGTCGACGACCAGGCCGAGCTGCGCACGATGGTGGGCCGCATCAGCTTCGGTGTCGAGATGCGGGTCGTCGATCCCGATTCGCAGGAGCCCGTACCGTGGGATGCGGAGAGCAGCGGTGAGCTCCAGTGCCGCGGCAACTGGATCGCATCGACCTACTACAACGACGACCGCGCCGGCGAGAGCTTCACGGACGACGGCTGGCTTCGCACCGGCGATGTGGCCACGGTCGACGCGCGCGGTCGAATCCGCCTGGTCGACCGCACGAAGGACCTCATCAAGTCGGGCGGGGAGTGGATCTCCTCGGTCGAGTTGGAGAACGAACTCATGGCGCATCCGAAGATCGCGGAGGCGGCGGTGATCGGCGTGCCGCATCCGCGCTGGTCCGAGCGGCCGCTCGCGTGCGTGGTTCCCGCCGCCGACGCCGAACTCACACGCGACGACGTGATCGACTATCTGGGTGGCAAGGTCGCCAAGTGGCAGTTGCCCGACGACGTCGTGTTCATCGACGAGGTCCCCAAGACGAGCGTCGGCAAGTTCTCGAAGAAGACGCTGCGCGATCGTTTCGAATCGTACGAACTGCCCACGACCTGAGCGGAGGGCGCGTCGCTCGACCGGCCGAGGTCACATGCGGCCGGCGTCGGTGACGCGCTGCAGGAACTGGCGGGTGCGTTCTTCCCGAGGGGCCCCGAACAGGTCGGCCGGTGGCGCCGACTCGAGAATCTGGCCCTGGTGGAGGAAGCAGACCCGATCGGCGATCTCGCGAGCGAACCCCATCTCGTGGGTGGCGAGCAGCATCGTCATGCCGTCGGCCTTGAGGTCGCGCACGACATCGAGCACCTCGCCGACCAACTCGGGATCCAGCGCCGATGTGATCTCGTCGAGCAGCATCACTTCCGGGTTCATCGCCAGCGACCGTGCGATCGCCACCCGCTGCTGCTGTCCGCCGCTGAGCCGATCGGGGTAGTCGTCGGCCTTGTCGGCGAGCGACAGCCGTTCGAGCAAACCCATCGCCTCGGCTTTCGACTGCGCCGCGCCGAGACCGAGCACCTTGCGGGGAGCGAGAGCGATGTTCTGGGCGACGGTCATGTGCGGGAACAGGTTGAAGCTCTGGAAGACCATGCCGATCCGTCGCCGGATGGGGTCGGGGTCGCGTCCCGGTTCGCTGATGTCGTCGTCGTCGAGCAGGATCGCTCCGTCGTCGATCGGTTCGAGGAGGTTGATGCAGCGCAGCAGGGTGCTCTTGCCGGATCCGGAGGCGCCGATCAGGCAGATGACCTCCGACCGGGCGACGTCGAGCGACAGGTCGTGCAGCACGGTGCGGTCGCCGAACCGCTTCTCGACACCGTGGAGCCGCAGCTTCGGTCCGGTCATCGTTCGTCGCTCGTCGGGTGCGAGCCGGCGAGCGCCGGCGAGGTGGCGGTGGGTCGCGGCTTGCGTGGCCGGGGAACGCTTCGGTGGCTCGTGGGTGCTTCGTTCGTCGGGTGCGAGCCGGCGAGCGCCAGCGAGGTGGCGGTGGGCCGCGGCCTGCGTGGCCGGGGAACGCATTGACGATTCATCGGACGGCCGTTCCGCTCATCGCCCGACGTTCGCGGGCGAGCAGGTAGTCGGCGAGCCGGGTCAGCGGGATCGACACGCACAGGAACAGCGCCGCCGCGACCACGAACGGCGTGAAGTTGAACAGCTTGTCCTGGAGCACGTCGGCGCGACGCAGCGCCTCGACCGGGCCGAGCACCGACACGAGCGCCACGTCCTTCTGGAGGCTGATGAAGTCGTTCATCAGCGGCGGGACCACGCGGCGGACCGCCTGGGGGAGCACCACGTGGCGGTTGGTCTGCCACGTCGACAGCCCGAGCGATCGGGCGCCGGACCGTTGGCTCTCATGGACACCTTCGATGCCGGCGCGGAACACCTCGGCCACGTACGCGGAGTACGTGATGACGAGGCCGACGCCACCGAGGAACAGCAGGGTGCCGACCCGCACGTCACCGACGCCGACGTCGCGCCGGTTGAGCAGGGTGGCACCGCCGAACCCGATCAGGAACAACCAGAGCAGCACCGGCACGCCGCGCACGATGTCGACGTAGAGGGTTGCCGCGAGGCGCAGCGGGAACAGCACGGGGGAGCGGACGCTGCGGGCGAGCGCGATCGTCATGCCGCAGATCAGGATCATCGGTGCACAGACCAGGAAGATCCGCACGTCGAGCCAGAACGCCTTGGCCACGTCGGGGAACGCCTCGGCGAAGGTGTCACCGTCGAAGAAGGTCTGTTTGACCCGCTGCCAGCCGTCGAGGCGCGGCACCCCGAGCACGATCGCCAGGACCACGACGGTGGTGCTGGCTCCGGCGATCAGGTTGCCGCGCCGGCGTTGCCGACGATCGAACTCACTGCGCCGGGAACGCGACAGAGCCGACACCGGTGGGGTGTCGGCTCTGTCCAGGTCGGTCACGTCGGGTGACGCTAGCGCTTCGGGTCGATCAGAGGCTGATGACCGGCGCTTCGGTGAAGTCGCTCATCCACTCCTGGGTGATCTGGTCGAGTTCACCGGAGTCGCGCAGCGCCGCGAGCGCGAGGTCGACGCACGAGGTGAGCGGGCTGTCCTTGGCGAGCAGCAGTCCGAACTCGTCGGTGCCGCTGCCTTCGATCTGCCCGAACACGGTGGTGCCCTCGATCTCGACCGCGGTGATGTAGAGGGCGGTGGGGAGGTCGCTGACGATCGCGTCGATCTGGTTGCTCTCGAGCGCCTGCTTCGCCGATGCGTTGTCGTTGAAGATGAGCAGTTCGCTGTCGGGGGCGATGACCTCTTCGACGTACGTGACGCTCGTGGTGCCGGCGGCGACGCCGATCTTCAGGCTCTTCAGTTCGTCGAGCGTGGTGGCGCCGGCGGCGGCCGAGTCGGACAGGCCGAAGATGGCCTGTGATGCGGAGTAGTACCCCTCGCTGAAGTCGACCACCTCGGCCCGCTCGGGCGTGATCGTGTACTGCTGCAGGTTGAAATCGAAGTCCTTCGGGCCTGGCGCGATCGCGGCGTCGAAGGCGGTGCGGACCCAGGTGACCGAGTCGGCCTCGAATCCGAGCTCACGGGCGACGGCCATCGCGACGGCCGCCTCGAAGCCCTGGCCGTCCTCGGGCGTGTCGTCGTTGAGGATGTACGGCGGGAAGGCCGGCTCGCCGGTGGCGATGGTGAGCACACCGTCGTTCACCGTGTTGCCGGCTGCGCACTCGGCGGCCGAGCCGGCCGCGCCCTCGGCGGTGTCGTCGGACATGTCGTCGGACGAGTCGTCGGACGTGTCGTCGGCGGGCTCGTTGGTGGCATCGGCGGTGGTGTCGTCGCCGGCCTCGGCGGTGCTCTCGGCTCCGGAATCGTCGTCGTCGCCGCCGCACGAGGCGAGCACGAGCCCGGCCGCGACGACGGTTGCGATGATGGAACGTCGCATGTTGTTCTCCTGTCAGTTGTTCACGCTGGACCGCACAAGGTACCAACCGGCCCCTGGATCGGCGCGACATCGGCCCACCCCTTGACGGTGAGATGGATTTTGTCTTAGTGTCTCACGGTATGGGGGGAACCGATCTGGAGACGCGTGTACTCGACGCCACCAAGTCGTGCTGCGAGCGCTTCGGGATGGGCAAGGTCACGGTCGACGACATCTGCGACGAGAGCGGCGTGTCTCGAGCCACGGTCTACCGCTTGTTCCCCGGCGGCCGAGACGTCTTGTTCGAGGCGCTGCGGGTCCGTGAACTCACCGAGTTCTTCGACGTGCTCACCGCGGGTGCCGACGGGCACGACGAGGTCGAAGACCTCATCGTTTCTCTGGTCGTGATCGCCACCCGCGAGCTGCGCGCCGACGATCACCTCGCCCTGATGCTGGCGTCCGAACCCGGCGACGTCCTGTCCCAGCTCACCGTCGCCGGCTTCCCGCGCATCATCCGGGTCGCCACCGACTACCTCATGCCGCTCCTGGCACCGCACCTCGACCCCGAGTTCGCCGAGCAGTTGATCGAGCTCCTCGTCCGAACCGTCATCTCCTACTTCCTTGCGCCGAGCGACCACGTCGACCTCGGCGATCCCGAGTCCGCCCGGGCGTTCCTGCGTCCGGCCCTTGCCTTGCTGACACCCCGACCATCCGAGAGGACACTGACATGACCGACACCTTCTCCACCAACGAAGAGATCATCGGCCGCGCCGACATCAACGACATCGAGGCGATCCTGCAGGTCACCAACACCGATGTCGACGAGGTCGTCCACATCGTGAAGGACAACGCCGACGCGATCTTCACGTGGGACTACTCACTCGCCCGGCCTCAGCTTCGCAAGCTGTACGAGAAGGCGAAGACCGGCCAGTGGAACGGTTCGACCGACCTCGACTGGGACGCCGATATCGACATCGAGAAGGTCGTCAGCGCCGATCAGGCCGCGTCGTCGGCCGGGTTCACCGCCGACCACTACGACGGCACCGTCGTCGAGAAGTGGGGCGACAAGGAGTGGCTCGAGTTCGGCATCGACCAGCGCCGCTGGACGCTGTCGCAGTTCCTCCACGGCGAGCAGGGCGCCCTGCTCTGCACGGCGAAGATCGTCGAAACCGTGCCCTGGTACGACGCCAAGCTGTACGCCGCGACCCAGACGATGGACGAGGCCCGCCACGTCGAGGTGTTCCACCGCTACCTCGACGAGAAGATGGGTGGCGAGTTCCAGGTCAACGCCCACCTGCGCATGCTGCTCGACGACATCATCGAAGACAGCCGCTGGGACATGACCTACCTGGGCATGCAGGTCATGGTCGAGGGCCTCGCCCTGGCCGCATTCGGCTTCATGCACCAGATGACCGAGGAGCCGCTCCTCAAGAAGCTGCTCCGCTACGTCATGAGCGACGAAGCGCGCCACGTCGCCTTCGGCGTGCTGTCGCTCAGGGAGGTCTACGACGAGATGTCCGACGCCGAGATGCGGGAGCGCCAAGAGTTCGCCTTCGAAGCCGCGATCCGCATGCGCGACCGGTTCCTGTCGCAGGAGGTGTGGGAGCGCCACGGCGTCAACCCGAAGGACGTCGTTCCGCTCGTGATCAAAGACCCGACGCGCGACGTGTTCCAACAGATGCTCTTCAGCAAGATCGTGCCGAACTGCAAGAAGCTCGGCCTGCTCGATCGCAACGACCAGTGGCTCCGTCGCCGCTTCGAGGAGATGAGCGTGATCCAGTTCGAGGACTGGGAAGACACCGGCTCCGAGTACATCAAGTTCGAACTCGAGGGTGAGGCGCCCGATCCCATGTCGCAGGGCGCTCCGGCCGCCGGCGACTGAACCGATCGACGCCACTTGTAGACAAGTGGCAGACAAGTTGACTAGGTTCGGCCCATGGCCGACGTCGACTGGGACCCGGATCAGTACCAGCGGTTCGCCGCCGAGCGCGCCCAGCCGTTCTGGGATCTCGTCGACCTGATCCACCGCGGCGCGATCGAGCGCGCCGTCGACCTCGGATGCGGTACCGGCGCGCTCACGGCATCGGCCGCCGAACGGCTCGGCATCGGCCACATGACCGGCATCGACAACTCGCCGGCGATGCTCGAGGTGGCCGAGGCGCACGGCCGGGTCGAAGTCGAGTTCCGGTACGGCGACATCTCCCGCTGGACCTCCGACGCCGACCACGACCTCGTGCTCGCCAACGCGGCGCTGCAATGGGTGCCCGACCACCGGGCGGTCCTCGAGCGCTGGGTCAACGCCCTCGCCCCGGAAGGTCAGCTCGCGGTGCAGGTGCCCGCGAACCACGATCACGCGTCGCATCTGGCGAGCGCCGAGGTGGCCGGCCGAGAGCCGTTCCGGTCGGTGCTGGGGCACGCTCCACCGCCCGACCCGGTCGGGGCCAACGTGCTCGCGCCCGAGCAGTACGCCGAGCTGCTCTACGAACTGGGCATCACCGAGCCGCAGGTGCGGCTCCAGGTGTACCCGCACCTGTTCGAGTCGTCGTCCGACGTGGTCGAGTGGACGCGCGGCACGTCGCTGACCCGCTTCTTCAAACGACTGCCGGTAGAGCTACACGAACCGTTCGTCGACGCGTATCGCGACGAACTCCTCGGCCGCATCGGTCGCCGTGAGCCGTACTTCTACGCGTTCAAGCGGATCCTGATCTGGGGGCGGCGTCAGCCGTAGATCGCCTCGCCGGCACCCGCCGACAACCCGGCGAGCACGAGCCCGATCAGGAACACGGCGACGAAGAGCCCGAGGAGCAACCAGGCCCGACGCAAGCCGCTCGATACCGGTTCGCGGGCCCGGTCGCCTGCCTCGGTGAGGTAGTCGGCGTCGTGGCGGAACTCCCAGATCTTGCGGGTGTGGCGCCAGACGAACTGCTTGCGTCGCAGGTCGTTGGCGGAGATCGCGACGACCAGCACGAACATGGGCAGCGCCAGGAGCACGATCACCGGGACCGGGAGCACGGCGAGCACGACCGCGGCGACCACCATCAGGGTGACGAGGCGTTTGAAGCGGAACAGCAGTTCGGCGGTGGGCACGGTCGGCGGGACGACCGCGAATCGGTCGTCGGTCGGCGGCGTCGGGGAAGCCGGCGGCGGCAGGTCGCTCACGGCACGAACCTACTCGGGCGTGACGTAGGCCGCGGTGAGTCCACCGTCGATCAGCAGGTTGCTGCCGGTCATGTAGCTCGACTCGTCGCTCGCGAGGAACAGCGCCGCGTTCGCCATCTCGCTCGCGTGTCCGAATCGGCCCATCGGCACGTGGACGAGCCGCCGGTCACGTTTGTCGGGGGTGTCGAGGAACGACATCAACAGCTCGGTCTGCAGCGGACCGGGCGAGAGTGCATTCACCCGGATGCCTTCGCGTGCGTGGATCACGGCGAGTTCCCGGGTGAGCGCCAGCACGGCGCCCTTGGAAGCCGTGTACGCGATCTGTGGGGTGGCGGCGCCGACCGAGGCCACGAACGACGCCGTGTTGACGATCGAACCGCCGCCGGCGCGGCGGAGCGCGGGAATGCCGTACCGGCATCCGTGGATCACGCCCTTCACGTTGATGGCGAGCGTGCGGTCGATCACCTCGTCGGGCGTGCTGATCGCGTCGTCGTCACCCGGCAGCATCACGCCGGCGTTGTTGAAGATGATGTCGACGCGGCCGAACTCGGCTTCGGCGAGATCGAACATGGCGCTGACCGACGCGGTCGAGGTGACATCGACGGTGGTGCTCACCATCTTGCCGCCGGCGTCCTGCACGAGCCCGGCCGTGGCGTCGTTGGCCTCGGACACGACGTCGGCCCCGACGAT
The DNA here is from genome assembly GCA_963972325.1 of uncultured Acidimicrobiaceae bacterium. Lineage (GTDB taxonomy): Bacteria > Actinomycetota > Acidimicrobiia > Acidimicrobiales > Ilumatobacteraceae > Ilumatobacter. Next base: position 3,491 of record CAXAWD010000019.1, on the reverse strand, counting down.
GGCAGCGCCCTCCTCGGCGAACCTGATCGCCGCCGCGCGGCCGATACCGCCGGCGGTCCCGGTGATGACCGCCACCTTCCCGTTCAATCTCATCTCGTCCTCAGATCCGCTCGAAGTATCGGACGCGCTCCCAGTCGGAGACGGCGGCCTGATGAGCCCCGACCTCCAACCGATGGAAGTGCGCGTAGTGGTCGACGACGTCGTCGCCGAAGGCAGCTCTGGCCACCGCGCTGGCGGCGAACAACTCGGTCGCGTGCTCGAGCGTGCGCGGCACGCCGGGCAGGTGTTGTGCCTGGTAGATGTCACCGTCGAACGCGTCGGGCGGCTCGACCTGCTGCTCGATCCCGGCGAGGCCGCTCGCCAGCGTGGCCGCGAACGCCAGGTACGGGTTGCAGTCGGCGCCGGGGATCCGATTCTCGATCCGCAGACTCGGGCCGCTACCGACGATGCGGAACCCGGCCGTGCGGTTGTCGCGCGACCAGGCGACGCGGGTCGGGGCCCACGAGCCGTCGACATACCGCTTGTACGAGTTGATCGTCGGCGCGTAACACACCATGAAGTCCTCGACGTGTGCCATCCAGCCGCCGAGGAACCAGCGGAACGTGTCGCTCTCGGCCGCACCCGAATCGAACACGTTGGTGCCCGCCTCGGCATCCCACAGGCTGAGATGCAGGTGTCCGCTGCTTCCGGCCTCGTCGGTGGTCGGCTTGGCCATGAAGGTGACGCTCAGACCCATCGAGTCGGCGATCTCCTTCATCGCGTGCTTCATGACCGTGTGCCGATCGGCCATGTCGAGCACGTCGGTGTACCTGATGTTGAGTTCGTGCTGGCCACGGCCCCACTCGCCCTTGGAGTTCTCGACCGCGATCCCCGACGCGCCGAGCGCCGTGCGGGCGGCGCGGACGTACGGCTCGACTCGACTGGTCGACAGCAGGTGATAGTCCTCGATGTACCAGCCGGCCGGCTCGAGGTCGGCGTAGCCCTTGGCGTGAGCGTCGCGGTACGAGTTGCCGAAGACGTAGAACTCGAGCTCGGACGCGGCGTTGGCGACGAGTCCGTGCTCGGCGAGGCGCTCGACCTGTCGCCGCAGGACGGTGCGCGGCGCCACCGCGACCGCCCGGTGGGCGTCGTCGTCGATCACGTCGCACAACACGATCGCGGTCCGGTCGGTCCACGCCGCCCGTCGCAACGTGGACAGGTCGGGCACGAGGTGGACGTCGCCGTACCCCTGTTCCCAGCTCGCGAAGGCGTAGCCGGACACCGGTTCCATCTCCATGTCGATCGCCAGCAGGTAGTCGCAGACGTGGGTCCCGTCGTCGAGCGAGTCGAGGAAGAACCCGGCGTCGAAGCGTTTGCCCAGCAATCGGCCGTACAGATCGGTGAACGCGAGCACGACGGTGTCGATCGTGCCGTCGGCGACCGCCGTGCGGAGTTCGTCGAGGCGCAACGTCATGGGGCGGACTGTAGATGCTGAGTCGGCCCCACGCGGGAGTAGAGTCGACCAACGATGTCGAGCACAGCTACGGATCGGTCGTACCGGAGCTCGACGACGACCGGAACGGCTTCATCGTTGCCCCGTGCAGTGCGCTGGGGGCACGATGGTTCGGTGACCAGTCCGCATTCCTCCCGGGAGAACCTCTGATGCCGCAGTTCGGCCGACTCCTGTCGGCGATGATCACGCCGTTCGACGCCGCCGGCGCCGTCGACCACGACGTCGCCCAGCAGCTCGCGCGGCACCTCGTCGCCCAGGGCCACGACGGGCTCGTGATCTGTGGCACCACGGGCGAGGCCCCGACGCTGACCGACGACGAGAAGCTCGGCATGTTCGCCGCCGTCGTCGAGGCGGTCGACGTGCCCGTCATCGCCGGCACCGTCGGCTACAACACGCAGCACTCCGTCGAACTCTCGCAGCAGGCCGCCGAGCTGGGTGTCCACGGGATCTTGGCGCTGTGCCCGTTCTACAGTCGCCCCTCGCAGGCCGGCATCGAGGCCCACTTCCGAGCGATCGCCGACGCGTGCGATCTGCCCCAGATCATCTACGACATCCCCAAGCGCACCGGCCGCAAGGTCGACACCGACGTGCTGATCCGGCTGGCGCGCGAGGTCCCCAACATCGTGGGGCTCAAGGACGCGGCGGGCAATCCCGCCGAGACCGCCCGGCTGATCGCCGAGGTGCCCGAGTCGTTCGAGGTCTATTCGGGCGACGACGCCTTCACCCTGCCGCTGCTCGCCGTCGGTGCCGTGGGCACGATCGGCGTCGCGACCCACTGGACCGCCCCCGACCACGTCGAACTGTTCGAGGCGTGGGACCGCGGCGATGTGGCCACCGCGCGTACCGTCAACCGGCGGATGCTCGAGAGCTTCGCCTTCGAGACCGGCGATCTCGCACCCAATCCGATTCCGACCAAGGCGATGCTGCGTACTCACGGGTGGGCGGTCGGCGAGTGCCGGCTCCCGGTCGGCACGGCACCCGACTGGGTCGAACCCCGAGCCCGCGACGTGTGGGCACAACTGGAGGCTTCCCGTGGCTGATTCCGTTCGTATTGCGTTTCTCGGAGGGCTCGGTGAGATCGGCCGGAACTGCATGGCCATCGAGCAGGGCACCGGCAAGGACCGCGCCATCATCCTGATCGACTGCGGTCTGATGTTCCCCGATGCCGACATGCACGGCATCGACCTCGTGCTGCCCGACTTCACGTACCTGCGCGAGAACGCCAACTCGATCGTCGCGCTGGTGGCCACGCACGGCCACGAGGATCACGTCGGCGGTATCCAGTTCCTGCTGCGTGACGACGACGGCATCGGACACCTCCGAGACGAGCCGCTGCCGATCTACGGCGCCAAGCTCACGCTGGGTCTGGCCCGCAACCGCATCGAGGAAGCCGGGTTGCTCGGCCGGTGCGACATGCGCAACGTGAAGGACAACGACTCGGTGAAGATCGGACCGTTCGAGGTCGAGTTCATTCCGGTCACCCACTCGGTGCCGCACGCACACGCCATCGCCGTGCACACGGCGCAGGGCATCGTGTTGCACTCCGGTGACTGGAAGCTCGACCTGACTCCGGTCGACAAGCGCACGACCGACCTCGGTCGGCTCGGTCAGCTGACGGCCGGCGACGGCGTGCGGTTGCTGATGGGCGACTCGACCAATGCCGAAGAGCCTGGTTACGCCCCGAGCGAGACCACGGTCGGCGCGGTGCTCCGCTCGCTGTTCGCCCAGCACCGCGGTCGGCGCGTCATCACCGCCAGCTTCGCGAGCCACCTGCACCGCATCCAGCAGATCGCCGACGCTGCGGTCGCCGACGGTCGCAAGGTCGCCACGCTCGGGCTGAGCATGAAGAAGAACGTCCGGCTCGGTCGCGACCTCAAGGTGATCGACATCCCCGAGTCGTCGCTGATCGACATCGCCGACATCGACGACTACGAGCCGGGTGAGATCTGCGTGATCTCCACCGGTTCACAGGGCGAGCCGATGTCGGCGCTGTCACTGC
>CAXAWD010000018.1:0-17823 GCA_963972325.1 uncultured Acidimicrobiaceae bacterium | reverse complement strand
CGAGCACGTTCGCCTCGAGCCGGATCGCCTCGCGGTCACCGTGCCAGAGGTAGGTGCCGATCCGCAGCTTGTAGCGGTGCGTGTCGGGGAGCAGCTCGTACGCGCCGGGTGACAGATGGCTGAGCCACACGTCGAGCGTCGGATCGATGTGGGGGAGTTGCTCGGCGATGAAGCCGAGTCGGTCTTCGTCGGTGCCGGCGAGCGGCGGGTGGATCGCCACTCCGACCGTGCGCAGGCCCCGGCGCTGCGCCTCGGCGACCAGGCCGATCGGGCCGCCGTACCGTCGCATCGGTGACTCGAGCTTGACGATGACGCGGCCGCTCCACCCGGCGAGTGCGTCGAGGTGGCGATGGCTGCCGACCGTGAGCACCGGTTCGGTGCTGTCCGGTGCGGTCAGCGTCGGCGTGAGAACGACGACGGTGACGTCGTCGGGGAGTCCGTCGAGTTCGTGGACGGTGCCGACGGCGATGATCGGGCTGAGCCGACTCGCCGCGATCGCGAGGTTGGCGCGCCCGAAGCCGTAACCGTTGCCCTTCACCACGGGAACGAGGCCCTCCACGGAGGCGGCGACATCGGTGGCGTGTTGCCACCACCGGTCGCGGTCGACGGTCAGACGGATCGTCACGACGAGGCACGGTAGCGGCTGGTCGCCGCGGCGCCCGATCAGCCGATACCCGAGTAGTCCGATCGGATTTATGGAGATATGGTTCCCGTCGTGCGCGAGCTCTTCCGTTTCCCCGATCCGGTCAACGAGACGTCGGCACGGGTGGTCGCCGCTGGTGTCGTCGCCCAAGCCGTCGCATTCCTGGTCACGGGGCAGGGCTGGCTGCTCGTGCCGCTCGTCTACGGGTTCGTGGCTCGAGTCGCCACCGGCCCGACGCTCAGTCCGCTCGGAACGTTCGCCACCCGCGTCGTCACACCGCGATTGTCGGGCATCGAGCACCGGTTCGTGCCCGGGCCACCGAAGCGGTTCGCGCAGGCGATCGGCGTGGCGTTCAGTGCCGGTGCCGCAGCGGCGTGGTTCGCCGGTCTGCCGGCCGTGACGTACGTGCTGATCGGACTGCTCGTGATCGCCGCGACGCTCGAGTCGGCGTTTGCGGTGTGTCTCGGCTGTATCGCCTACCGCTTCTTCCGGGAGTGCGACGACTGCGAGGACATCAGCGAGCGGCTGTGCGTCGCGATGTCCAACGGCGTCCCGGCCACGAACTGATCTCGGGCACGAGCGGTGCCGGCGTGCGCTCGCGCACGATGCCGCGCCACACGCCGACCGAGTAGGCGACATCGTCCACCAGGCGCACCGGATGACGAGCGGCGACCGCAGCGAGCAGGAGCCCCCACCGTGCACGCCTCGAGGCGAGCGCGGCCGGCACCATGAACGGCCACCACACCCGGCGGGTCGCCGCGGCGATCTGGGTGCCCGCCGCCAGGTTGCCGCGCCACGCCAGTCCGAACGCGGTGCGAGGCGGCAGATCCGGCAGTTTGCGCACCAGCGCCGCTGCCGAACCCGCACTGATCGTGAGGCCGACGAGCGGGTGGACGAACAGGCCCGACGCCCAGGCGCCGATGCTCCAGCCGCTCGCTCGCAGCGGCGCGAGCGCGCCAGGGTGACGGCGTGACAGCGGCGCCGCCGACGATCCGTAGCCGACACGTTGCGAGCACCACGCCGCCCATGTCGGCCGGGCGTCATGGCTCACGATCGAGCCGGGCTCGTACCGCACGCGATGACCTGCTTCGCCGAGGCGCCACACGATGTCGACGTCCTCACCGAACCGGAGCGACTCGTCGAACCCGCCGACCGTGCGGATCGCGTCGGTGCGGCACACCACCGCCGCGGTCGGCACGTAGCTGATCCGGCTGCCGGCGCGCACGCGACCCGGCCGCGGGCCGAGGTCGAGCGGACTGTGCTCGCGCTCGTACCGTTCGAGTACGGACGGGCCGGGCGTCGATCTGACCCGAGGGGCGACGAGTGCCACCCGGTCGTCGTCGAAGTGGGGGAGCAGCGGGTCGAGCCACCCGTCGGGCAGGTGGGCGTCGGCGTCGACGAACGCGACCAGCGGCGTGGTCACCAACCCCAGACCGGCGTTGCGGGCGGCGCCCGGCCCTCGGTTCCGGTCGAGCCGGACGGTCGCGTCGGGAATCGGCGGGTCGGAACCGTCGTCGACGACGATCGCCCCGTCCCGCCTGCTCGGAGGACGTCCGAACGCCGGCGTCACGACCGTCACGTCATCGGCGGTGAACCGACCGGGCCGGCCGTCGGCGGCGCGGACGGGATGCGCCGCTCCGGCGTCGAGCAACGACGCGACCAACGGTGACTCGTCGACCGCATCGCCCGCCTCGATCCGGGCCAGCACACGGGACCCGGCCTCGGTCAGCCGGAACAGCTTGAGCGGCGACCCACCGATCACCACCGACCCGTATCGCCGTGTGCTGTGGTCGAGCCGGTACCGCTCGGCGGTCACGGAGCGTCTGCCCATGCCGTGACGTCGTGGTACAGCCGGTCGGCCAACCGTTCGAACAGTGCGGCACCCTCGGTGGCGTCGGCATTCGTCGGGTCGCCGAGTACGCCGCTGGGGCTCAGCGGCTTGACGCCGTGCTGCACCAGATCCGACAGTGACGGAACGGGGCCCGCCTCGCCGAGGTCGGCCCGAACCGAGTCGGGAGCGATCGCGAGCATCAGCGACGTCTCGGTGTGCCCGGCGTGCGGGTCGGCTCCCCGGATGGTGGGCCACCAGATCAGCACGCGCCGCCGCTCCTGCTGGAACACGTCGGCAGCCCGCTGCATCGCCACGTGGTTGCCGCCATGGCCGTTGACGAAGACGACACCGGCGGCCCAATCGGCCGACCGTGCGAGTTCGACCACGACGTCGGTCATCACCGACGTACCGATCGACAGCGTGCCGGGAAACCCGGCGTGCTCGCCGCTGGCCGAGACGGCGATCGGCGGCGCCGCCGCACAGTCGGGGCGACGGGCGACGAGCGCCGCGGCCAGCTCGGACGCGATCGTCGTGTCGGTGCCCAGCGGGAGGTGAGGGCCGTGTTGTTCGCACGAGCCGACGGGGACGACCACGATCGGTGCGCCCACGTCGGGCCAGGTCATCGCGCCGAGGTCCATCGCGGTCGACGTTAGCGATGGCGCGGACGATCGGTTGTGCGAGGCTCTGCACGTGGAACTCTCCAGCGCCCGACATCGCGAGGTCATCGCCGCGGCATGGGACGACTTCGGCGACGACCGGAGCGTCGTCGCCACCGACGAGCTGAGCGCGATGGTGTCGACCAACCACGTGTATCGCCTGACTCTCGACGACGGTTCTGCGGTCATCGCCAAGTCGTCGAGCTACGGCTCGTTCTTCCTCTTCGCGGAGGACCACGACCGGCTGCACCGGACCAACCAACTGCTCCACGGCGGCCCGTACGAGAACTTCATGGCCAACGCGCTGACGCTCCACGGTCGCCCGTACCTCTACTACGACGGCGAGATGTGGGTGGTGTTCTACGAAGAGGTCGAGATGCGCGACCGGCTCCCCAAGATCCTGACCTCCGGACAGGTGCGCCGGCTCGGCGGTGAGATCGGCCGGTTCCATCGCGCGTGCACCAGCGTGACGAGGATGATCCCGCCACCGTCCAAGACGGCGAAGAGCGACGCGGTCAACCTGTTCGAGATGCTCGGGTCGCGCAACGCGCGCGACCACTTCGGACTCGACCGCAGCCGCATCGACCTCGTACGGCGACACACACACCGCTTGCTCACTACCATCCACGAGTCGGGCTACGACTACTGGCCGAAGATCCCGGTGCTCGTCGACTGGAACCTGGGCAACTTCTCGGTCGAGACCGACCCCGACGATCCCGAATCGTTCCGCCTGTTCTCACGGTGGGACTACGACTGGTTCCGGCTCGAGTCCCGGTTGCTCGACTTCTACTTCCTGTCGCGCGTGTCGTCGCGGACGGGCGACCGGTCGGTGTTCACCTACGGCTCGCACACGCTGCTCGAACCCCGGTTCGTCGAGTTCCTCAGGGCGTACCACCAGGCGTTCCCGTTGACCGAGAGCGAGGTGCTGTTCCTCGGCGAGGCGTACCGATTCTTCCTGCTCAACTACGTGGTGCGCGAGGGGCGGCACTTCTTCCGCTACGAGTTCTGGCAGCACCTGCTCCACGACGCGGTCGACGTGCAGCTCCCGGCGCTCGACGAACTCGACCTGACCCCGCTGGTGCGGGCGCTGTTCTGAACGGCCGATGTGCCGACGTCCCGGCGTTCAGCCGATCGCGTGCTCGCGCCTGGTCACGAGCCGCTTGATGTTGCCCAGGTGGCGACCCATGACCAGAGCGCTGACCCCGAGGGTGGCGAGCACTTCCCACAGCTCCTGACGCACGAGTCCGACACCGATCGGCAGGAGGATGGTGATCACGAGCGACGCGAGCGATGCCGTCCGCGTGAGCCTCGAGATGACGAACCACAGCGTGACGAGTACGGCGAACACGATCGGTGAGAGCGACGCGAAGATGCCACCACCCGTCGCGACACCCTTGCCGCCGCGGAACCGATTCCAGATCGGGAACACGTGGCCGAGCACGGCCGCGGCGCCGAGGACGTACCCGGCGGGACGCCCGGCGACGAGGAGACCGGCGCCGGCCGCCAGGGCGCCCTTCGCCGCGTCGAGCACGAACACCCAGACCCCGCGACGCCAACCGAGCACACGGGTGACGTTCGACGCGCCCGGGTTGCCCGACCCCACTTCGCGGATGTCGACGCCGTTCGCCGAAGCCACCAGCGTGGCGCTCGGGAACGTGCCGACCAGGTACGCCAACGGCACCAGCATCCACCACATCGCTGTGGTTACCTCCTGCCGATGGCCACCGGTGTCGGGCGTGGCGGCTTGGAGTGGTCCATCATCGGCCGCGGCGCATCGCCCTGGGTGACGCCGGCGAGTGCGAGCTCGCCGTGGCCACTCACGCACTCGGGATCGGGGCCGTCGAGGGGAATCCCGGTGAAGAACTTGGCCGCCATGCAGCCCCCCTGGCAGGCGTCGAAGGACCCGCACGATGCGCACGCGCCGGCGGACTCGGGCTCGCGCAGCTCACGGAACAGATCGCTCTGCTTCCACACGGCCCCGAATCCGCCGGCGTCGCGCACGCTGCCGGCCTTGAACTCGTCGTGGATCACGAACGGGCACGCGTAGACGTCGCCGATCGGGTCGATCAGGCACACCACCCGTCCGGCGCCGCACAGATTCAGTCCGGGCAGGTTCTCGTCGCCGAGCGCGTTGAGGTGGAAGAACGAGTCACCGGTGAGCACGTTCTCGCCGTGGGCGAGGAGCCACTCGTAGATCTGGCGTTGCTGGGCATTGGTCGGGTGCAGGTCGTGCCACGTGTCGGCACCGCGACCGGATGGGCGCAGGCGGGTGATCCGGAGTTGGGCGCCGTATGCGTCGGCGAGCGCCTTGAACTCGTCGAGTTGATCGACGTTGTGGCGGGTGACGACGACGGAGATCTTGAACGGGCCGTTGCGTTCGACGAAGCCGGCGTCGCGGAGGTGGTCCATCGCCCGGATCGCGGTGGCGTACGAACCGTCGCCGCGCACCGCGTCGTTGGTGACCGCGTCGGTGCCGTCGAGGCTGATCTGGATGTCGAGGTAGTCCATCGCAGCGAGTCGACGTGCCTTGTCGGCATCGATGAACGCCCCGTTGGTGGAGAACTTGACGCCGATGCCCTTGCCGATCGAGTACTCGACCAACTCGAAGAAGTCACGGCGGATCATCGGTTCGCCGCCGCCGATGTTGATGTAGAAGACCTGGAGGTCGTGCAGTTCGTCGAGCACCGCCTTCGCCTCGTCGGTGGTCAACTCGCGCGGGTCGCGACGCCCCGACGAGCTGAGACAGTGCACACACTCGAGGTTGCAGGCGTAGGTCAGCTCCCAGGTCAGACAGATCGGGGCGTCGAGCCCGGTCTTCAGCTGGTCAACGAGTGCGGTCATGCAGCATCTCCGATTCGAGGAGGGAGGCGAGGGCCCGCTCGAAGGCGGGGCGTCGCTCGGCGGCGATGTTGCAGGCGTCGAACGTGGCCGCGACCGACCGATGATCGGCCAGTGCGCGTACGACGCGCACCACGTCGGGGTGTTTCAGGAAGACCAACCGCCGGGTGTCGTAGTGGTAGGCGAGCGCACCGAACGGTTCGGGTCGGAGCGCCACCTGCGGGTGGAGTTCGAGGGCGCGCCCTGCGAGGGCGGTCGCCTCGAGCGTCGTCATGCGCTCAGTACACGCCGCACATGCCGTCGATCGAGATCTCCTCGATCAGCAGCTCTTCGGCCTCGGGTGCATCGGCCGCTGCGGTGGTGTCGTCGGCGTCGTGTGCAGTGGTGTCCTGATCCATGGGCTCAGCGTACTGTGCGGGCCGTTGAGGACCGGTACCGGTCAGTCGGCGCCGTCGGTCGAGTCGTCCGGCGAGGCGTCGGTCGGGGCGTCGCCGGGGGTCGGCTCGTGTTGTTCGACGTGGTCGAGCGCCCGGCGGAGCAGGGGGCCGGTGTCGTCGGGGACGCGGAGGTCGTCGACGTGCTGCGACTCGGCGTCGATGTGCTCGGCGATCGGTCGGCCGTCGCGCCCGGTGACCTGTGCGAGCGCCGCCTCGAGCCCCGTCATCGCGGTCTCGCCGGTGTCGGCAGCGGGCGCAGCGCTCGCCGGTGGCGTGGGTGCGTCGTTCGAGGAACGGCGCCGCATCACGAACACGACGACACCGATCACGACCGCGACCACCAGCACGAGACCGATCACCCACACCACGCTGGTCAGCGTAGTCGCCACTCAGCGTGCCGGCGTGACAGCGGTGATGAACTCGGGTTCCCGGCCGGCGATGCGGTTCGCAGCGATCGCGACGCCGATTCGCATCACCACCCAACCGGCGGCCACGGTCAGGGCACCGAACACGGTGACGAGCGCGACGTCGCCGCGGTCGCTGGCCCAGAGCAGTGCCAACGCGACCGGCACGGTCACGATCGTGAGCCCGACGAGCACGGCACCGAGCAGGACGGCCGCGAGGATGCCCTTGCCCGACTCACCGCCCGCGAACGGGTTGTCGGACTCCGGGACGGCGATCGGCACCATCGCGGACTGCACGAGCGCGGCGCCGGTGCCGGCGAGGAGCCCACCGATCCCCACACCGATCCCCGCCGTCAGGAACCGCCACTCGCCGGTGACGGCGCCCGCCGCGACCGGGCCCAGCACCGCGAGCGGCGACGCCACGATCGCGATGCTGCGTGCTTTGCCGCGCACGAGTACCTCGGGGTCGATGCCGGACAGCAGCTCATGGGTCAGGGCCGGCCCGTCGCTCCCGAAGCTGTTGCCCGACATGAACAGCACGGCGAGCTGGACGGCGCCGCCGACGAGGACGGCACCACTGCCGGCCCCGTCGCGCACGAGCACCGGGACGAGGACGGCCGCCATGCCGACGCCCGCACCGGTGAACGTCTCCAGCGCGGTGCGCGGGTTCCGGAACCGGGTGAGCAGGCTGCGCCAGGCCAGCGCCCCGGTCGGTCCCGAGCCGCACCAGCGGCGGGCGACGCGCCCGACCAGACCGCGTTCGGCGTTGCTCGTGTCGAGCCCACCGGAGCGGCGCACCGACAGTGAGAGCTCGCGCGTCGACCAGGAGAACGCCAGGGCGAGCACCGGGATCCAGACGGTGCCGGCGGCGAGATGGAGCCAGGCCAGGTCGCCTCCCGCCAGGGCGCGACCGATCTGGCCGGGCGGCGTCCACGCGAGGCGGTCGGCGAACCGGGCCCGTCCGTCGGCGCCGAGGCGCGACAGCAGCGCGGGGACGACCTGGAAGATGCCGTAGAAGGCGAGACCCGCCGAGCCGACGACGAGTTGGCCGGCGCGCGGGAAGCGGCTCGTGAACAGCGCCAAGAGGTTGGTCGCGGTGCGGGCGATCAGGAGCAGCGAACACGACCACGACACGATCGCGACGGCGACGAGCGGCACCTGCGTGATCGACCGGATCATGCCGGCGCCCAACCCGATCCCGATCGCGAGCCCTGCCAGGCCGGGAGGCCCCGAAGCCGCTGCGGCGAGCAGCCCGACCGACCGGTCCCGGTCGGAGAGCGGTTCGGCGGCGATCACCCGCGGGTCGATCGGTTGGGAGATACCCGCGACGATGCCGAACCCGCTCACGGCGACCACGAGCAACGTGCAGAACAGCACGGCGAAGTCATCCGGGTGGTCGACGGTGCGCCCGCCGATCAGCGCTGCTGCTCCGACGCCGAGACCCGCGAGAGCCGATGCGACCGTGGCGACGATGACACCGACCTGTTCGGTGCCGCCACGTCGGATCGCTCCGCGCCAGAGGCGCCAACGCAGCACGACGAACGACCGGGCGACGCGCGCCATCAGCCGAGCCAGGCGAGTGCGTCGTCGTCGACCTCGCCGGCTCCGACCACGTCGATGAACGCGTCTTCGAGTCGGCGCCCGTCGCGGAGTTCGTCGGTCGGCCCGGTCGCGACCACCCGACCACGATGGATCACCGCGGTGTGGTCGCACAGCCGCTCGACCAGGTCCATCACGTGGCTCGACAGGACGACGGTGCCGCCGCCGGCGCGGAACCGATCGAGCATCGAGCGCATCGTTCGTGCCGAGACGGGGTCGACCCCCTCGAACGGCTCGTCGAGCAGGAGCAGGCGTGGCCGGTGGAGGAGGGCAGCGGCGAGCGACATCTTCTTCCGCATGCCGTGGCTGTACCCCGCGATCTGGCGATCGGCGTCGTCGACGAGCTGCAGCGTGGTGAGCAGTTGCCGTGTGCGCTCGGCGACGACGTCGGGGTCCAGGCCTCGGAGCTCGCCCATCGTGCGGAGGAACTCGGTGGCCGTCAGCCGTTCGAACAGCTGGAGTGGGTCGAGCACCACACCGACGGTCGACCGGGCCGCTCGGACGTCGGTCGCGACGTCGTGGCCGCAGACGTGGATCGTGCCGCGGTCGATGCGGACGAGGCCGATGACCGATCGCAGGGTGGTCGACTTGCCGCTGCCGTTGGGCCCGACGAGGCCGAAGCAGCTACCCGCCGGTACATCGAGCGTGAGCGCGTCGAGGGCGAGCGTCTCGCCGAACCATTTCGTGAGGGCGCTGATCCGCAGCGGGGACACCACGGGCGGCGGCAGCGACATGGCGACAGTCTGCCGCGCCGGGGCACGGAGCGGGTGTTCGGCCGGTCAGCTGACGACGATGCCGCCGTCGCAGGTGATGATCTCGCCGACCGTGTACGCGCCGGCGCGACTCGACAGGAAGATCGCCAGGCCGGCGATGTCCTCGGGGCTGCCGACCCGTCCGCGTGGATTGTCCCGGGCGACGAGGTCCCAGTCGGTGTTCTCGACGTCGCCGCCGCCGCCGACGCCGGTCGAGAGCATCCAGGTCGGGAACGGCCCGGGCGCGATGGCGTTGACGATGATGTTGCGTGGCGCCAGTTCGGCCGCGAGCTGTCGGGTCATCGCGTGCATCGCCGCTTTCGACGGGCTGTACGAGTAGGTCTGCAGTCGCGGGGGACGCAGACCGTCGATCGAGCCGATGTTGACGATGCGGGCGGGGTCGTCGGCGGTCGCCCCGGCCTCGAGCAGCGGGAGCAGCTGCTGGATGACGAAGAACGGACCCTTGACGTTGACCGACAACACCCGGTCCCAGCCCTTCTCGGGGAACTCCTCGAGCGGGGCGCCCCACGCCTGGCCGGCGTTGTTGACGACGACGTCGAGGTGATCTTCTCGCTCGCCGATCGCGGCGGCGACCGCCTGCGCTCCTTCGAGACCGGACAGGTCGGCGGGGATCGGAATGCACTCGCCGCCGAAGCGTTCCATCAGCCGGTCGGCGGTCGCCTGGCACACGTCGGCCTTGCGGGAGCTGATGTACACCTTGGCCCCGTTGGCCAGGAAACCGGCGGCGATCATCTCGCCGATGCCGCGCGAGCCACCGGTGACGAGCACGACCTTGCCCTCGACGGAGAAGAGCGTCTGGATGTCCATGTGATGCGTCCTTTCGGTTCGCACGCATGATGGCGGATCGGCGGGCCCCGTGACGAGACCGGGGGAGTGCGAGCGTCGGGAATCGGCGTGGAGTGGCACCGGGGTGCCCGCTACGGTGGCTGACCCCATGTCGTCCGAACCGTCCTTCGCCGCGCCCGCCGACGCGTTCCCCGACCTGGCGTCGGAGCAGGAACAGCTCGCGTTCGCACGGCGATGCCGCGACCGGATGATCGCCCGTCTCGAACACGTCGATCCGCAGTCGGCTGCCGACGAGATCACGGCCGAGTACGTCGAGATGACGGTGTGGGAGGCGCTCGATTCCCTCCGGTCGCCCGGCGCCGGTGAGTTCTTCGGCCGGATCGACGAACCGTCACCCGACGGAGACGGCGTCGACCGCTGGTACATCGGTCGACGCCACATCGAAGACGACGGACACGACCCGGTCGTGGTCGATTGGCGGGCGCCGATCTCGGCGCCGTTCTATCGAGCGACCGCCGTCGACCCGTTGGGGGTGGCGTTCCGGCGACGCTTCACCCTCGACGAGGGCGACCTGTCCGCCTACCTCGACGAGCACCTCGACGACCCCGATGCGGCCGACGTCGCCTCGGGCATCCCCGACCCGGTGCTGGCCGAGATCGGCGCGGCCCGTTCGGGCGAGATGCGCGAGATCGTCGCCACGATCCAGGCCGAGCAGGACATCGTGATCCGGTCCGACATCGACCAGGCACTGATCGTGCAGGGCGGTCCCGGCACCGGCAAGACCGCCGTCGCCCTGCACCGCGCCGCGTACCTGCTGTTCGAGCACCGGGCGCGACTCGCCCGCGACGGGGTGCTCGTCGTCGGACCGAACCAGGCCTTCCTCGACTACATCGCCAACGTGTTGCCGTCCCTCGGCGAGCGCAGTGTCCGCCAGTGCACCGCGCTCGAGCTCTGCATCCCACGTGTCGAGCTGACCGGCGCCGACGAGCCCGACGTCGCCGGCTGGAAGGGATCGGCCGAGCGACTCGACGAACTCGAGGCGTTGGCGCTGTCGACGATCCAGCCGCCCGACGACGACATCCGGGTGCCGCTCGGCGCGCGCACCCACACGATCACCGCCCAGGACTTCGCCCGGTGGATCGACACCGCCAAGGGCGGCAAGGTGCCGATCAACGAGCGCAAGGAGCGGCTCCGGGCGTTGGCCCGACAGGAGCTGCGGCGTCGCTGTGGCGGTGACGACCGCTGGACCGAGGCGGGGCCGCTCAAGGCCGCGGTCAACAAGGCGTGGCCCACCCAGAAGCCCGTGCCGCTCGTCGACAAGTTTCTACCGGGCCCGCGAGGCAAGCGGCGGGCGTGGACCCCGGCCGACCAGTACCTCGTCGACGAGGCGAACACGCTGCTGAACGGCACACCCTTCACGTACGCGCACGTCGTCGTCGACGAAGCACAGGACCACTCGGCGGTCGCGCTGCGGGTCATCGGACGGCGAACGCCGTCCGGGTCGTGCACGCTCGTCGGAGACGTCGCCCAGTCGACCACACCTGCCGGCCAGGAACGGTGGGGCGACGTGTTCACGCACCTCGGTGCCTCGGGCACGGTCGCCGACCTTACGATCGGGTACCGCGTCCCCGAACCGATCCTGGAGGTGGCGAACCGTCTCCTCCCGCACACGGGCGTCGATGCCACGCCGAGCCGTTCGGTCCGCTCCGGCGGCAACCCGCCGAGTTGGAGCGACGTCGACGCGGCCGATCTGGACCACTCGGTCGCGGCGACGGTCGTCGAGGTCAAGCACCGACATCGCCTGACCGGCGTCGTCGCACCGCCCGATCTGCACGGCCGGATCGGGGCCGCGCTGTCGGGGGTCGGTCTCGTCGCCGTCGACCACCTCCACGAACTGGGGCACGACGATGTGCCGCTCTTCGCTCCCGAGGCGGTCAAGGGGCTCGAGTTCGACGGGGTCGTCGTCGTCAACCCGCACGACATCCTCGACGGCACGACCCGCGGTGCCCGCCTGCTCTACGTCGCGATGACCCGTGCGGTGCAGGAACTCGTGTTCGTCACCGACGGCGACCACCCGCCGGTCATCGCCTGACTCGCCCACGGACGCGACGAAGCCCGGCCGGAGCCGGGCTTCGTGCGTGCGGGAGAACCGGATCGAATCGGTGTGTCGGTCAGCCCTCGGTGTTGCGGAACGTCACGTCGCCGGATGCGTCCTGCAGGTGGGCACGGACGAACCACTGGAACTGCTCGAGATCGGCGAGGTGGCCGATGAACAGATCCTCGGTGACCGGGTCGAGTTCACCGAGCTGTGCCACCGCCTTGCGGTGGTCGCCGATGACACCCGAGTAGACGTCGTCGAGGGCCGACAGGTGGCGGACCGTCGGAGCCCGGTTCAGCTCGTAGTCGTCCCAGGTGCGGAACTTCGCGATCGCGCCGGGCGTACCGAGCGGCTCGCCGCCGAGCGTGGCGATGCGTTCGGCGACGGCGTCCGACATCAGGCGCACGGCGTCGACCTGGGGGTCGAGGAACTCGTGGACCGAGATGAAGTTGACGCCGACGACGTTCCAGTGGATGTGTTTGAGCGTCAGTTGGAGGTCGAGCAGGGAAGCGAGGCGCTCCTGCAGGATGGAGATGATCGAGACGGACTGCTCGTCGGAGAGGCCGGCGATCGTCGTGGAGGGAGTCGATGCGGTGGCGGTGTTCGTCATGACCGATGCATACCCGCAGCGACGCGAGCGAAACACGAAACACGACGGTCGCTCGGACGCGAACGGGGGACCGGGCAGCACCCGGTCCCCCGTTCGTGGCTCGACGTCGAGCGCCGCGCGGGAAGCAGCGGCTCGTCGCTGATCAGGCCTGGTCGCAGATCAGGCGGTGTGCGTCTCCTCCACCTGGTGGCGGCCGTCGGGCGAGACATGGGTCTCGGAGTGGACCTTCGATTTGTTCATCGACATCCACCCGGCTCCCTGGATCACCGCCACGAGCAGCGAGAGTGCACCGCCGGCCATGACGATCCAACCGATCGCGGCGAGGTCGACACCCTCGGCCTGGCGGTCGACGGCGAACGTGAGGATGGCTCCGCCCACGAGGAGGATGATTCCGAGTGCAGCAAACATGTGTGGTTCCTTTCGTCGCGAACGACGGGCTCGTTCGTCTGACGCGTCGGTACCCGGCGGCAACGCCGACCAAACGGTGACCGCCGTGACCACCGCCGTGACCACAGCGACGTGACCACCACGACGTGACCACCACGACGTGACGACCACGACGTTTGGCGGCGCCCGGCCCGGGGTACGTGACCGTCATGCTGTACACGATCCTGATCATCCTCGCCATCATCGCCCTGCTGATGTTCATCTTCGGGCGTCGCCGGGTCTGAGGTGGCGACGATGAACATCACCAAGAACGTTTCGCTTCCCGACATGCCGTCGGTGTCCACCCCCGATGTGGGTAGCTTCACGGACGAACTGGTCGACCTCGCCGGCACCGCCGCCGACGCGATCAGCAGCGCGGCGGGCCACGTGCCCGGCCTCGACGACTACCGTGCGGCGGCGCGCCGTCGGCGGATGTTCTCCATCGCCGGTGTGCTGGCCCTCGCGCTGCTCGTCGCCGTGATCGTCAAGCGTCGCCGGCAGGACGACAGCCCCCAGCCGGCTCGTTGAGCCCCACGAGGCGATGACCGTGTCGACGACCGCCGGCACGGCTCCCGTCATCCACACCCTCCGACGAACCGACCGGCCCAGCCGGTCGGTTCGTGGTTGTCGGGCGCGAACCGAAGTGCGGCGATGAAACCCCGTCGCGTCGCCAACGACGCGTGGCGGGACGGCGGTCGCGCGCTCGTCACCATCCGCTCCTACATCGAGTCGGCGCGGTCGAGTCTGTTCGCGGTGCCGGTCGTGTGGATCGTCGCAGCGATCGGACTGTCGCAGTTGGTCACGTGGATCGACCTTCGCACACAGGACAACGACGCGTTCCCCGGCTTCCTCGACACCACGGTGGAGAGCGCTCGGGCGCTGCTGGGGGCGATCAGCTCCGGCACGATCGGCGCGGCGTCGGTCGTGTTCTCACTCACACTCGTGGCGATCCAGATGTCGAGCAGCGTCTACACCTCTCGGGTGTTGCGTTCGTTCCTGCGCGACCGGTTCCAGCAGAACATGATCGGGATCCTGCTCGCGACCTTCACGTACAGCCTGCTGGTGCTCCGAGAAGTGCGCGGTCCGCTCGACACCGAAGGTTCCGCGTACATCCTGCGCTTGTCGGTGTTCCTCGCCGTGCTGTTCGCGATCGCTGCGGTGTTCGCGCTGCTCGCGTCGATCAGCCACACCTCGCAGAGCCTGCGGGCCTCGGCGGTCACCCGACAGCTCGTGGAGGAAATGGTCGAACTGGTCGAGGAGACGTTCTCGGACGCGGCGACCGACGCAGACACCGACGCACACGTCGGTGCAGCGACGGGGCTGCCGACCGAGCCGGGCGCCGTCCTGACCTCCGACCGTCGGGGTTGGGTGCAGCAGATCAGCTTCGAGGCGATCCGCGACGCCATCGACGACGGGAGCACGGTGCGCCTCGACGTTTCCGCCGGCAGCTACGTGGGTGTCGGCACTCCGCTCCTGGTGCTGTGGCCCCCGCCGGGCGACGTGGACATGGCGGCCCTGACCGACGATCTCCGCGGCGCCTTCGCGATCGGCAACCAGCGTTCACTGCAACAGGACCTCGAGTTCGGGTTCGTCATGCTCGAGGACATCGCCAACAAGGCCCTCTCGCCGGGTGTCAACGACCCCAACACGGCCGCCGCGGTCATCGAGCAGCTCGGCGAGGTCGTGCTCGCGGTGCTCGAGCGTCGTCCCCACGCGGCGACGACGATGATCGACGGGTGCGAGATCGTCCGCATGCGGGTCGCCGACCACGACGACATCGTGGTTGCTGCCTTCAATCAGATCCGACACTTCGCGGTCGGGCAGCCGACGGTCCAGCTGGTGCTGATCCGAACACTGGTCCGGATCGGGGACGAGCTGATCCGCCGTCGCCGAGACACGCCGGCGGCGCTCGATGCACTCGGAGCGATGCTCGGCCACGTCTTGGCAGACCTGTCCATGGAGGATCGGGACCCGGCGGCCCTGCACGCGCGAAGGATGGTCGCCGCATCGTCCTGGTACGGCTCGGGCGTGCCGTCGGCTCGACCGTCCGAGTGACGGTCCGCCGAGCGAAACCAACGGTTCCGGATGGCCGCCGCCGTAGTGTCGTCGAATGCGACGATGTGGCGGGATGGTGGTGGCGGGCGCGCTGGCGTTGGCGGCGTGCTCGACGGGGGACGGTTCGACGACGTCGCCATCGGTGGTCGACGTGTCGTCCGATTCCACCGATTCCACCGATTCCACGGATGCCCCCGACCGCACCGACCCCGGCGGGACGGGCGGAACGGATGCCGGCGACGGAAGCGGGAGCGACGACGGGAGCGGTGACGGTGGCGCCGGGGCCGCCGAGGTGGCGCTACCCGGCCTCGACCCCACCGACGAGGCGATCCCGAACGACGAGGCCGTGCGCACCGGTGTGCTCGCCAACGGTCTCACGTATTTCGTGCGCGAGAACGACAATCCCGGCGGCAAGGCCGACGTGCGGCTGGCGGTCAAGGCCGGCTCGGTGGACGAATGGTCCGACGAGACCGGGGTGGCGCACTTCGTCGAGCACATGCTGTTCAACGGCACGGAACAGTTTCCGGAGAACGAACTGATCGACACCCTGCGGAGTTTCGGAGCGGCGTTCGGCGCCGATGTCAACGCGTACACGGCGTTCGACGAGACCGTCTACACCCTGACCGTCCCGAACGCCGACGAGAGCGTCGAGCTCGGTCTGAACGTCCTCGAGCAGTGGCTCTCGCATGCGCTGTTCGACGACGACCAGGTCGTCGCCGAGCGGGGCGTCGTGCTCGACGAGTGGCGCGTCCGCACGCAGAGCACCCAAGGCCGGTTGTTCGAGGTGGCCCAGGGGATGTATCTCGCCGGCACGCCGTACGACGGTCGTGCGCCCATCGGCGACAACGGTTCGATCGAGGCCATGCCCCAGACCGTGCTGCGCGCTTACTACGACCGGTGGTACCGGCCCGACAACGCGGCGATCATCGTGGTCGGTGACATCGACGTCGACGAGATCGTGGACGACCTCGAACGGCTCTTCGGCCCCACCGAGGTGCCCGACGAGGAGATGCCGCTGCGGCCCGACGTCACGTTCGACGTCGACACCACACCCGACTACGGACTGCACGTCGACCCCGATCAGCAGACGGTCGACGTCGAGGTGACGTTGCCGTTGCCCGCCACCGAAGGCGTCGGCACGCTCGCCGTTCGGGCCGCGCTGGTCGACGGCATGATCTACGACGCGCTCGTGAGGCGACTCCAGCAGGATCTCGCCGAGGGCGTGGCGCCCTTCGACGCGGTGACCCGCGGCGGCAACAGCTTCGTCGACACGCTGGACGCCCCGGCGCTGTACGCCTTCACCGATGCGGCTCGCGTCGACGAGACGCTCGGGGCGTTGCTCGACGAGTACGAACGCACGCTCCGCTACGGATTCACCCAGCAGGAGGCCGATCTCGCCCGCGAGACGTTCCGCTCGTTCTACGACACCCGCTACGACGGGCGGGAGAGCCACCAGGACAGCGAATACGCCGAAACGCTCGTTGCCGCATTCCTCGACGGCACGCCGTACCCGTCGATCGCCGACGAGCACGAGTTGGCCACCTCGGTGCTCGATTCGATCACGCCCGAGGTCATGGCGATGCGCTTCCGGGCCCGCTGGTCGAGCTCGGCACCGCACGTGATCATCTCGACCCCGGAGGGCGACGTCGACCTGATGCCGACCGAGGACGAGGTGCTGGCCGCGATCGCCTCCACCTCCGAACGTCCGGTCGAGGAGCGGGGCACCCGGCGCGAGTTGCCCGATGCGCTGATGGACCGCCCGGAGGCGCAGGCCCCGCTCGTGATCGAGTCGGTGCTGCCTCAGGGCGACTCGCTGTTCGACCCCGTGCGGATCGTGTACCCGAACGGCGTCACGGTGATCCTCAACAGCAACACGATCGTCGAGGGGCAGGTCTTCTACCAGGCAGCGAGCCCCGGTGGGTCGTCGCTCGTCGACGACGCCGACGTGGTCGACGCCCTGTACGCGGCCGATGTCGTGATGACGAGCGGCGTCGCCGACTTCAACGAGGCCGAACTCGCACAGATCACCGCCGGTGCCGATGCCGGTGTCGGCGCCTGGGTCGACCCGTACCTCGACCACTTCGCGGGGTCGGGCGCCGTCGACGACCTCGAGGTGATCCTCCAGAAACTCCACCTCTACATGACGCAGCCCAGGTTCGACCCGGTCGCGCTCGGTCAACTGCGGAACCGGCTCACTCCGATCGTGGCCGATCCGGGGTCCGATGCCGGCACCGCCGGCACCGACGCCTTGCTCGATCTCCGCTACCCGGACGAGTTGCGGTACGCATCGCTGCCCACGCCCGAGCAGTTCGACACGCTCGACCTCGACGGTGTGGAACGGGTCTGGCGCGACCGGTACGGCGACGCATCCGACTGGGTGTTCGTGTTCGCCGGTGACATCGACATCGATGCCGTCACCGACTTGGCGGGCGCGTACCTCGGCACACTGCCCGGGTCCGGTGCGACCGAGACGTGGGTCGACGTCGAGGATCCTCCACCCGCCGGTGTCGTCACCGCCGAGGTGGCCGCCGGCACCGGCGACACGGCGTCGGTGACGATGCTCTTCACGAGCCCCGTCGACGACATCGACGCCGAACTGCGGGTCACCGCCGACGTCGTGACCGAGGTGATCCGGGCGCGGCTGACCGACGTGATCCGCGAGGAGTT
>CAXAWD010000017.1:0-18039 GCA_963972325.1 uncultured Acidimicrobiaceae bacterium | reverse complement strand
CCGGGGTGACCGTCGGAAGGGTGGTCCGCGAGACGTTCGGGTTCGACGTGCCCGTGGTCGTCAGGACACTCGACGAGGTGGAACGCATCGCAGACACCCATCCCGGCCTCGGTGGCGAGGTGCCGGCCAAGTGGCTGCACGTGTTCCTGCTCGACCGCCGCGTCGACGACGCCGACGCGCCCGACCCCGAACGGTTCGGAGCCGACCGGTTCGTCGTCGACGGCAGCGAGATCTACGCGACGTACCCGAACGGGGTAGGTCGTTCGAAGCTCACGCTCGACGTCGTGGAACGGGCGTTCGGCGCGGTCGCCACGGCGCGCAACCTGTCGACGCTCGCCGCGATCGTCGCGCTCGGCCGACGAACGTGACTCGCAGTTCGTCGGCCCGGGCGAACTGTCGGAAAAACTTTCGAATCGACGTATCAGCGGTCGAGGCGGCGCATCTGTGTCATGCATGGGCCCGACACCGCTGCTGCTGGTTCCCACCGGCGTAGAGTCGCCGCTATGGCGTCAGAGCCGCGGTTTTCGCCCGACGACACCCTCGCCGTGCTGGTTGCCGGCGCGCTCGATGGTCATGATGCTGCCTGGAATGCGCTCGTTGCGCGTCTCGAGCGCGTTGTGTGGAAGTCGGTCAACATGATGACCACCGACCGCGAGGTACGCGACGACGCCTTTGCGGCCACCTGGCTCCGGCTCGCCGAGCGCCTCGACGGCATCCGTGAGCCGGAGAAGCTGCCCGGATGGCTGACCACCACCGCCTGCAACGAGGTGCGTCAGATCGTTCGACAGCGGCACCGGCAAGACCTGTCGATCACCGAGTCCTGGTCGGCCACGAGCGGCATCGGCGACCTCGTCGATACGCTGGTGGGCGATGACGGCGAACACGCCGTGGGTCTGATGGCCGACGAGCGCCGCCGCCACGTGCGCGCGGCATTCGGGCGGCTCGACGAACCCTGCCGCGAGATCATCACCGTGCTGGTGTTGGCCGACCCGCCGGTGCCGTACGACGAAGCCAGCGAGGCCCTCGGCCGCCCGGTCGGTTCACTCGGACCGTCGCGCCGTCGATGTCTCGACAAGATGAGATCGCTCCTCGATCCCGAACCCGGAGGTACGCCATGAGCGACGCACCCGACGCCTCGATGCTCGACCGGATCAGTGAGGCGTTCGACTCGCTCGAGCCGATCCCGCCGCGCCTCACCGAGGCGGCTCGGGCAGCGTTCTCGTGGCGTCGAGCCGACGCCGAACTCGCCGAGCTGTTGTTCGACTCGGCGACCGACGAGCTGATCGGCGTGCGTGGCACCACGTCCGACCGCCGGTCCTTCCGGTTCGGACACGACGACGCGGTGATCCGCGTCCACCTGACCCCGACCAGTCTGATCGTGATGCTCGAACCGCCGA
This sequence comes from uncultured Acidimicrobiaceae bacterium, assembly GCA_963972325.1. Taxonomy (GTDB): domain Bacteria; phylum Actinomycetota; class Acidimicrobiia; order Acidimicrobiales; family Ilumatobacteraceae; genus Ilumatobacter. Next base: position 16,642 of record CAXAWD010000017.1, on the reverse strand, counting down.
TGTCGGTGGAGTGCCGGGTCACCGGGCCGGACGCCACGACCGAACATCGCACGGACGAGTACGGCGAGTTCGTGGTCGACGCGCCCGACCTGCCGGCTCGAATCGAAGTCGATCTGCCCGGCGGCACGATCGTCACGCCCTGGATCAGCGGCTGACCGGCCGCCGGCTCGGGCGTCCACACCGTTCGCTCAGCGACATCGGTCGGTGGACCGGCGATCGATCGCGGCCCGCCGGCCGACGACCGACTTCGTCACGGGGTGTTGACGACGGTTCCGAGGCCCGGATACCGGAAGTGACCGGGACGGTCGAGGAGCCAGGCCGCGGCGTCGCCGGGCCGACCCTCGGTGTTGCGTCCCATCCACTCCCACGCGATGGCGGCAGCGACGATCGGTCCGGCGAACGACGTGCCGCTCCACACGGCCCAACCGTCGAAGTCCTCACCGTCGTGGCTGGCCTCGTCGCCGAGGTCGAAGAACGTCGACACCACGTCGACGCCGGGCGCGCACGCGTTGACCCAGGGGCCGTAGTTGGTGAACGGTGCCGGACCGTGCGGTCCGAGGGCACCGACGCCGATGACGTTCTCGAACGACGCCGGCCACGTGGGGCGGCACGACGAGTCGTTGCCGGCCGATGCGATGAACACGACACGATCGCGAATCAGATCGCCGGCCTCGTCGCCGTTGCCGTTGTAGCGAGCCTGGATCGTCGCGATCGCGGAGGCGATCGCGATGGGCGGGTCGTCCTCGTCGCAGAAGCCACCGAACGACATCGTCACGATGTCGTACGGGGGCTCGTCGGAACCGTCGTACGGGAACTGTTCGAGCAGCGTGCGGGCGATCTCGGCGTCGTCGGTGTCGCCGTACGAACTGAGCGCTTTGACACACGTGACCTCGGCGCCGGGTGCCAGGTTGCCGATGATGCCGGCGATGAACGTGCCGTGCCCGGCCGCGGGGTCGAGCACGAGGTTGTGGTCGCCGTCCCACACGTCTCGGTTGTCATCGGGGTCGGGTGGCGGCGTCGGAACGACAGACTTCTCCAGCAGTTCGAGTGCTCGCTTCGCACCCGGGGCTGCGGTCGACTCGTGCGCCCCGGCGCGGAAGATCTCGACAGAACCGCCCGTGTCGATCACGAGGACTCGACAGGAAACGTCTGTGCGCGGTTGGCGCCTCGACAGTTCGTCGGGGAACGGTGCGACCGCAGGCGCTGCCGTCGACTCCCGCGGGCTCACGACCTGACCGGTCCACGCTCCACAGTCGGACTCGCAACCACAGCCGCGGCCGCACCCGCCGGGGTACGGGGTTCCGCCCGGGTAGGGGGTGCCGCCCGGATACGGCGTGCCGCCGGGGTACGGGGTCCCGCCGGGGTACGGGGTCCCGCCGGGGTACGGCGTGCCGCCGGGGTACGGGGTCCCGCCGGGGTACGGCGTGCCGCCCGGATAGGGGGTGCCGCCGGGATAGGGCGTGCCGCCGGGGTAGGGGGTGCCGCCGGGGTAGGGGGTGCCGCCGGGGTAGGGGGTGCCACCGGGATAGGGGGTGCCGCCGGCGTTCGGACCGGCCACGGGGTGAGCGAACAGCACGTGGTTCACGCGGGCGAGGTAACCGGCGGCTCGCAGTTCGCCGACGACCGCGACCGGGTCGGGCACGCCGCGAACGAGCACGAGGTCCTCGGGCGAGGGATCGTCACCCGCCTGTTCGCCCTTCGCAGCCGCTGTACGGCGGTCGATGACGAGGTCGACGGAGAGATCGTCGACCTCTCGCCCGAGCCGCGTCGCGATCGCGGCCAACGCGCTCCGAGGGGCGATCACTTCGTTGGGGCGGTACGCGTACCCGGACTCGGTGCTCTTGGCCCGGAACTGTACGCGACGATCCCACGGCGTGTTCGGCTGCTTCATGATGGCCCTTTCGACGTCGGACTTCTGGCCATGAGAGCATGACACGTGGCCGACGTTCGACCGAACGATTATTCCGAGAGCGACTACTGGGACCGCCTGGTCCAGCGCGGACCGGCCGCCGCCCTGCAACGGGTCGAGGAGGTGCTGGCCGACCCGGCTGCCGGCGACGAGGTGCGGGCGTTGGCACACAATTCCGCGGCTCGGTCGCTGTTCGAACTCGGACGAGTACGTGACGCCCTCGCCGCGGCGCGGGCGGCACTCGACGGTTCGGCCAATGCCGGCTCCGACGTCCGGTTCGTGATCGAGATGTCGAGTTCGGTCGTGGTGGCCGAGGCCGGGTTCGTCGACGAGGCGCTGGAGGGGCTCGAGGCGCTGGCAGCCACCCGAGACGGCGTCGACCTCGGCCGGGTGCGGCTGCAGATCGGCTATGTCCTCCACCACGCCGGACGTCTGCACGAGGCGCTGGGCGAGTTCGACGTGAGCGAGCGCCTGTTCGCCCGAGGCGGTGAGCTCCGCGACCGATTTCGAGTGCATCAGAATCGTGGCCTCGTGCTGCTCCAGCAAGGTCGACTGAGCGAGGCAGCATCCGACTTCGAGCGGGCCGAGGCGTTCGCCGCAGAGCTGGGCATGATCGCGGCCCAGGCGCAGAGCGTCGCCAACATCGCGGTGCTGCACGGGCGAGCACGTCGACTGACCGAGTCGATGCAGGCGTTCGACCGGGCGTTCCGCTTGTTCCACGAGGCGGGCAATCCCGCCCGCATGATGGCATTGACCGAGATCGATCGCGCCGAGGTGATGATGCACTCGGGGCTGCTGCTGGATGCCATCGACGCCGGGCGGGCAGCGCTCGAACTGGTCGAGCCGAGTGGGAATCGGATCATGCTGGGCGACGCCCACCTGATGGTGGCGCGGGCCGAACTCGCCGCCGGCCACTTCCGGGCCGCGACCCAGTCGGCGGCGCGCTCGATGGAGCTCTTCGCGGCGTCCGGGCGACCCGACATGGTTCCTCAGGCGCAGTCGATCGCGCTCATCGCGACCCTGGTCACCGAGCGCGAACCGGCTCGCGTGCAGACGGTGTTGGGCGAGGTGGACGGAGTCGTCGAGCGACTCCGCACCCAGGGATGGCAGGCGAGCGCCGACGAACTGGCTCTGGCGCGCGTGCGTGCCGGGCTCCGTGCGGGACTCGTCGAGGAGATCCGACCCGATGTCGATGTGCTCCGTCGCGGCGTGTCCGATCAACGCCGCCAGACCGCGTTGGCAGGCTGGTACGCGGAGGCGATCGGCCGTTCACTCGCCGGCGATGCCGTCGGTGCCATCGAGGCCTGTCGCACCGGTCTCGATCGGCTGGACGACATCGTCGCCGAGGCGTCGTCGCTCGAACAACGGTCGGCCGCGATGCGGCTGGGGCACGATCTGAGCCAGTTCACGATCGAGCTGGCGGTCGAGCTGGGGGACGCCGACACCGTGCTGGCGGCCGCAGAAGGCACCCGCGCCCGCGCCCTGCACGACGAGCTCGCCGGCCGCGAACGTCACCGGCCGCTCACCGAATCGGGTGCCGACCGGCTGCGCGGCGAGTTGGCCGCCCGGCTCGGCAATCGGGTGCTGATCGAGTGGGTCGTCGTCCGCGACGACGTCTGGGCGGTGGTGTTCGACCCGGAGGGCAGCCGCCTCGTCCGGGTGGCGGGTCGGGCCGACGTTGCGAGGGCCCGGGACCGTGTCGTGATGTGGCTCGATCTGGCGGCTGCCGAACCGGACGAGTCGAGCGAGCGCGCCCTGCGAGCCGCCCGGTTGCTCGACGATCTCCTCATCGCTCCGTTGGACCTGCCGGACGACGTCGGCGTCGTGATGGTGCCGGTCGATCTGTTGCACGGCATCCCCTGGTGCGGCCTGCCGAGCTTCTCGGCCCGACCGGTGTCGATGACGCCGAATGCTCAGGTCTGGATGGAGGCCGATCGTCGCGCCGCCGGCGCGATCCGGTCGGTCAGTGTCGTGGTCGGCCCCGAGCTGACCGGTAGCGACACCGAACTGGCAGCGATCCGCCGGTGGTATCCCGGCGCTGCCGTGGCGTCAGGTCCCGGAGCGAATGCCCAGTCGGCGCGCTCGATGTTCTCCGGGTCCGATCTCGTGCAGATCGCCGCGCACGGGCGGTTCCGTTCCGATCACCCGCTGCTGTCGACGCTCGAGCTGCACGGTGGCGAGGCGACCTTGTACGCCGCGATTCCCGATCGCGTCCGCTCGAAGCTCGTCGTGCTGACCAGCTGCGAAGGGGGAGCACAGGGCACCGCCGACGGGTCGGAAGTGCTGGGGATGTCAGCGGTCCTGCTCGCGAGGGGCGCCTCGACGGTGGTCGCGCCGCTGACGGTGGTGCGCGAACTGGAGTGCGCGGAGTTCATCTCCGATGTCCACCGCGAGTTGGCCGATGGCGAGCACGTGGCGTGCGCGCTGGCGAACGTGCGTCGTCGGTGGCTCGCCGACGACGACCTCAGCCGGTGGGCGGTCGCGTCGTCGTTCGGTTGCTTCGGGTCGGGGGCCGTCGTCGTCGCCGGTTGACCACGGCGTACGATCGCGGTGTGCCAGAGGGCGACACACTCCGACTGCTCGCCGACAAGATCACCGACCGGCTCGCCGGGGCTCGTGTCGATCGTTCGGTGATGCGTGATCCCCGACTCGTCGGGGTCGATTTCGCCGGGACCACGCTCGTCGGTGCGGATGCGTACGGCAAACACCTCTTCGTGCGATTCGACGACGGTCGCACGTTGCACGCCCACCTGATGATGACGGGTGGGTTCGAGGTCGGGCGACCGTCACGCGAGTCGGAATGGCGCCGTCGGGTCGAACTGTGGCTGGACGCCGGTCGCCTGACCGGCGTCGCCGTGCCGATTCTCGGCGTCTTCCCGACCGCTGACGAACGGGAGATCACGGATCGGCTCGGTCCCGACCTGTGCGCCCGCGGCGGGCCGCCGGAGATCGGGGAGATCGTCGAGCGGTTGATGTCGTCCCCCGACGAGCCGATCACCGGGGCGCTGCTCGACCAGCGCAACGTCGCCGGATTCGGCAACGTGTACGTCAACGACGTGCCGTTCATCGCGGGAATCGATCCGCACCAACCGGTCGGGTCCATCGGCGGCCTCGCCGACCTGGTCGCCGTCGGTGCCGCACTGATCCGCACCAACGCGGCACGTGGACCGCAGAACACGACCGGCAGACGGCTCCACACCGATGCCCGGTGGGTGCACGGGGTGGGGCGGCGCCCCTGCCCGGTGTGCGGTGACCGGCTCGCCTACGAGAGCGACGAGCACACGTCGTGGCGGCGCTCGATCACGTGGTGTACCACGTGTCAGCCGCTCGCCGAGCGGGCGGTCACCGATCTGCGGCGGGTGCGCCGCCTGATCGGGTTGCACCCAGCGGTGAAGCAGGCGGTCTTTCCGCCTGCTTCACCGTGACATCTGGGACGATGAACTCAGGCGATGCCGTGGTCGCGGCGGGAGCTCAGCACCATGGCGCCGCCGACGAGCAGCAGGAGTGCACCGAGCACCAGCATCGTGTCGGTGGTGCCGGGGCCGGTCTTGGGCAGCTGCGTCAGAACGGTGGTCGGCGAGTTGCTGCCGGTGCCGGTGGTGGTCGGCGGGGCGACCTCGACCGACGTCGTGGTCGAGTCTTCGACCTCGAACGTTGTCGTCGTCTCTTCCGCGACGGTGGTGGTGGTCTCCGCCTCGGTGGTCGTCGTCTCTTCGACCGTGGTGGTCGTTTCTTCGACGGTGGTGGTCGTTTCTTCGACCGTGGTGGTGGTCTCTTCGACGGTGGTGGTGGTGGTCTCCTCGACCGTGGTGGTCGTGGTGGACTCCTCGCCGTCACACAGGTACGAGAGCACGAACTGCACGCCGCCGGAGCTGGAGTATGCGCCGCCCGGGGTGATCTCGGCCTCGGACCCGAAGGTCTGGAGGTCGCTCAGGGAGTAGCCGGAGGGGACGGACACGAAGACGTTGTCGGCCTGGCCGCCGTTGGAGACGATCGCTGAACCGTCGAAGTCGACGATCGTGCCGCCCAGGTTGAGGCTGATCGTCACGAAGGCGTACGTGCCGTCGTTCGGGACGATGACGAAGTTCCACGCGTCGCCGACCGAGACGGGGCAGTCGTCGCGGAGGTCGGCACCGCTGTTCGACAACGGCACGAAGTCGGTGTCGTCGAGACCGGCAACCGGACCGGTGGACACGCCGATGCTCAGAGCGATCGTCCCGAGGAACGCCAGCACGACCCCGATGATGGTTCGCGGGTGGCGTGGTGAGGCGCCCTGGATAACTGCCTGTGGTGTCATTGCGTGATCTCCCGTGTTCATTGAACGCTTACGGTATCCATAGAGCCCCATGCAAGGTCAAGCGATATCAAAATTCTTGATAACACGGTGAGATCGTGGCGAACGAAAACACGTCGGGCGGTTACGCAGACACTCGTTGTGGTCAATTTTGTTCACGGAGGAAGCGACGCAGGATCTTGCCGCTCGCCGACTTCGGAATCTCGTCGGTGAACTCGACCAGGCGGATGTGCTTGTAGCTCGCCAGGTGTTCGGCCACGTGCGCCTTGACCTCGTCCTCGGTGAGGTCGGATCCGGGCTGGGGAACGACGTATGCCTTCGGGAGCTCGCCGGCTTCGACGTCGGGCACGCCGATGACGGCGACGTCGGCCACCTTCGGGTGAGCGATCAGCAAGGCCTCGAGTTCGGCCGGCGGCACCTGGAATCCCTTGTACTTGATGAGCTCCTTCACGCGGTCGACGATCGACACGTGCCCGTGCTCGTCGATGACGGCGACGTCGCCGGTGTGCAGCCAGCCGTCGTCGTCGATCGTGTGACGGGTCGCCTCGTCGTTGTTGAGGTAGCCGACCATCACCTGCGGGCCTCGGACCCACAGCTCGCCTTCCGCGCCGACGTCCTGGTCCTCGCCCGTCGCAGGGTCGACGAGGCGGCACTCGGTGTTGGGCACCGTGATGCCCGACGTGCCCGGCCGGAAGTCGCCGACCACGGTGCAGTGGCTGACGGGGCTGAGCTCGGTCATGCCGTAGCCCTGCACGACCTCGCACTTGACCCGCTCGGCTGCCTCGGCGGCGAGATCGGCCCCGAGCGGCGCGGCGCCGGAGAAGATCTGCTTCAGCGAGCTGAGGTCGAACTGCTCGACGATCGGGTGTTTGGCGAGAGCGAGCACGATCGGGGGAACAGCGAAGAACCGTGTCACCTTCCGCTCCTGGACGATCGTGAGTGCCTGTTCGAGGTCGAAGCGCGGCATGGTGATCACGGTCATGCCGGCGGCGAGCGACGAGTTCATGAGGACCTGCATGCCGTAGATGTGGAAGAACGGCAGGAACGACAGCGCTGCCTCGCCCTCGGGATCGACCTGGATGCACGGTTCGCACTGGGCGATGTTGGCGACGAGGTTGTGGTGGGTGAGCATCACACCCTTCGGCAATCCGGTCGTGCCCGACGAGTACGGCAGGACGACCACGTCGGTGGACGGGTCGACCGGTTGTTGGGCGATCGGCTCACCCATCAGCGCCATCGCGTCGCCCGTGCCCTCACCGCCGTCGATCGACAGCACTTCGGTGACGTCGGTGCCCTCGATCGCCTCCAACGCGGTCTGGGCGAACATGCTGACGGTGAGCAGCATCGAGGCGCCGGCGTCTTGGAGTTGGAAGCGCACCTCCTCGGCGCCGTACGTGGGGTTGATCGTGGTGATCGTGCCACCCGCGACCGCCACGGCGTGGAACACGATGGCGTACTCGGGGATGTTCGGCGCCATGAGCCCGAGCGTGTCGCCCTTGCCGAAGCCACGTTCGGCGAGCCCGCCCGCGAACCGGTGGATCAGATCCTTCAGCTGGGCGAACGTGTAGGTGCGGCCGGACGGGCCGTCGACGATCGCCGGCCTGTCGGGGTGATCGGCCGCCGCCTGCAGCACGTATTCCGTGATCGGAACGTCGGGGATGGCGACGTCGGCGAGCGGGCTGCGGTGGATGATCATGGACTGGAGACTACGTGCTCCCCGATTCGGTCGAGAAAGCGTCGGGCGGCCAGCGCCGACTCGTGTCGCCAGAGCCCGACGGCGTCGTCGGGGGTGGTCGCGCACAGTGCGTCGAGGGCGGGCCGGAGGAGTGTTCGTTGGCGTTCGACCAGCGGGGTGGGGTCGAGCCCGGTCCGCTGGTGGAGCCGTAGTTTGAGCAGGAACTCGGTGCGTAGATCGCGGACGTGCGCGACCGGTGTGGTCAGCCAGCGGTGGGCGAAGGCCGCGCCCGTCGGCGTCACGGTGAGCGTGGCGCGGCGACCGCCGTCGCGACGCTCCACGTGGGCGTCGGCGACGAGTCGGTCGATCGATCGGTACGTGAGGCCCCGGCTCAGCGACCAGATGCGGCCGAGGTCGCCGTCGGGGCGTAGGAGCTTGACGAGTGCCCAGCCGTGGGTGGGCCCCTCGGCGATCGCCGCGAGGCAGACGTGATCGGCCAGCGAGCGACTCGGCCCGGATGGTGGCGTCGACGAAGCCATGCAGCGACAATAGTCAAGAGCTGACTATCATCGGCCCATGCATCGCTCCCGGTGGTCGACGGTCGGACCCGTCGTCGCGATCGCTCTGGCGCTCGCCGTCACGGCATGCGGGAGCAGCGACGACCGGCTGGTCGTGTTCGCGGCGTCGTCGTTGACCGACGTGTTCGAACGGCTCGAGTCGGACTTCGAGGCCGAGCATCCGGCGATCGATGTCGTGGTGAACGCTGCAGGTTCGTCGTCGCTGGTCGCTCAACTCGCCGAGGGCGCTCCCGTCGACGTCCTCGTCACCGCCGACACCGACACGATGTCCGATGCGGTCGCCGCCACGCCGACGATCGGTGAGCCGGTCACACTCGTTCGCAACGGCTTGGTGATCGCCGTCGAGCGCGACAACCCGCTCGGCATCGGGTCGCTCGGTGACCTCGCGGACGTCGTCGTCGTGCTCGCCGCTCCCCAGGTGCCGGCCGGTGCCTACTCGAGGTCGATCCTCGCGTGCGCCGGCGTCGCCGTCGACCCGGTCTCGCTCGAACAGAGTGTGCGGTCGGTCGCTTCGAAGGTGGCGCTCGGCGAAGCCGACGCCGGACTGGTGTATCGGACCGACATCTCCGACGACCTCGACGCCGTCGAGATCCCGGCCGAGTGTCAGGTCGCCGCCGAGTACCCGATCGTGCTCCTCGACGACACGCCTGCGGCCCGGCAGTTCCTGGCGTTCGTCACGGGGGCCGACGGGGCCCGGGTGCTCGCCGACGAGGGTTTCGAACTACCGTGAACGTCGAGCGTCGGGCCCGCCCCGGCATTCCCGTGCCGGTCGTCGTGCTCGGCTCGCTCGGCGCCGTGTTCTTCGTGGTCCCGTTCGTGGGGCTCATCGCTCGGGCGCCCGTCCGATCGATCCCCGACCTGTTCGCCGATGACGGCGTGCGCGCGGCGCTGGTGCTCTCGCTGGTGACGTCGGTGATCACGACCGGGTTCGCGATCCTGCTCGGTGTACCGATCGCCTGGCTGCTCGCGCGGAGCGCGCTGCCCGGCCGTCGGCTCGTGCGCGCGGTGTGCACCGTGTCGATGGTGCTACCGCCCGTCGTGGCCGGTGTCGCACTGTTCCTCGCGCTCGGCCGACGCGGCGTCATCGGCGGACCGCTCGACGACGCCTTCGGCGTGTCGCTGCCGTTCACGACCGCCGCCGTGGTGATCGCACAGTTGTTCGTGGCGATGCCGTTTCTCGTGCTCACCGTCGACGCGGCACTGCGGGCGCTCGATCCCGCCGCCGAGGAGGCCGCACGCACTCTCGGCGGGTCGGAGTGGTACGTGTTCCTTCGGGTGACCGTTCCCTCGATCCGGCCCGCCCTCGTGTCGGGCATCGTGCTGACGTGGGCTCGTGCCCTCGGTGAGTTCGGTGCGACGATCACGTTCGCCGGGAGCCTGCCGGGTGCGACCCGCACCATGCCGCTGGCCACCTACCTGGCGCTGGAGAACGACACCGACCAGGCGATCCTGTTGAGCCTGGTGCTCGTGGCGGTCTCGTTCGCGGTGCTGTTCGGTTTGCGCGAGCGGTGGGTCGGCGCCGCATTCGGAGCCCGGCCGTGACGCTGAGAATGAGCGGGGCCGTCGAGCTGGACGACTTCCGCGTCGAGCTCGACCTCGAGGTCGAGCGCGGCGAGACCATCGCGCTGCTGGGGCCCAACGGTGCAGGCAAGTCGACCGTCTTGCGGGCGATCGCCGGGCTGGTCGCTCTGGCACACGGCCGGATCGAGCTCGACGGCGCGCCGTGGGACTCGGGCGACGTGTTCCTGCCGCCGGCCGAGCGCCGAGTCGGCGCGGTGTTCCAGTCGTACCGGCTGTTCGACCATCTCGACGCCCGCGAGAACGTCGCCTTCGGGCTGCGGGCCCGTGGGATGCGGCGTCGGGCGGCGCGAGCGTCGGCCGAGGCTGCGCTCGACCGGTTGGGGATCGCCTCGGTCGCCGACCGGTACCCGGCCGATCTGTCGGGCGGGCAGGCGCAACGGGTCGCGGTCGCGCGCGCCCTCGTGACCGAACCGGACGTCGTCCTGCTGGACGAACCGATGGCAGCGCTCGACGTGTCGGCCCGGAGCGCGGTGCGACACGAACTCGCCGGCTGGCTCGACGGCGTCGCTGCATGCCGTGTGCTGGTCAGCCACGACCCCGTCGACGCGCACGCGCTCGCCGACCGCGTGGTGGTGCTGGAAGGGGGAGCGGTGACACAGCGCGGACGGTTGGTCGACCTGGCCGCCGCGCCGCGCACCGACTACGTCGCCGACCTCGTCGGCACGAACCTGCTGCGCGGCACCCTCGCCGGCGGAGCCTTGCACGTGGCAGGCGGCGGCGTCGTCCACGTGGGGGCGCACGACGCGCCGGACGGCCCGGTGATCGCGACGATCCGTCCGGCGGCGATCGCACTGCACCGCGAGCATCCGGAAGGGAGCCCCCGAAACGTGTGGCTCGCCGAGGTGGCCGGTGTCGACCGAGCCGACGGACGCGTCCGGGTCCGGCTGACCGGCGCCGTCGACCTCGTCGTCGAGGTCACGACCGAAGGATTCGCCTCGCTCGCCACCGACGTCGGTGACCCGATCTGGGCCTCGGTCAAGGCGTCCGAGATCGGGGTCGTCGCCGACGCGTGACCTACGGTGTCCGGCGTGATGCATCGCGATCCCGTCCTGATGGGCCCCGGCCCGTGCAACCCGTATCCCGAGGTCATGGAGGCCTTCGCCCGGCCGGTACTCGGTCACCTCGATCCCGACTTCATCGAGTTGATGGACGAGGTCGGCGACCGGCTGCGGGCCGTGTTCCGGACCGAGAACCGACTCACGTTCGCGGTCTCCGGTACCGGTTCGGCCGGCATGGAGGCCGCGGTCGTCAACTTCGTGTCGCCGGGCGACACGGTGGTGATCGGGGTCAACGGCGTGTTCGGCGGCCGGTTGTGTGACGTGGCCGAGCGCTGCGGCGCCGACGTGGTGCGCGTCGACGCCCCGTGGGGCACTCCGATCGATCCGCAGACGTTGCTCGACGCGCATCCGTCGCCGACGATGATCGTCGTCGTCCATGCCGAGACCAGCACCGGTGTGCGCAACGACCTGGCGACCCTGGGTGCCAACAAGGGCGACGCGCTGCTCCTGGCCGACTGTGTCACATCGCTGGGCGGGATCGACCTGCAGATCGACGAGTGGGGCGTCGACATCGCGTACAGCGGTACACAGAAGTGCCTCGGCGTGCCGCCCGGCCTGGCGCCGCTGACCGTGAGCGATCGGGCGATCGAGCGGCTGCGTGAGCGTCCGCCGTCGTGGTACCTCGACTTGAACATGATCGCGAAGTACGTGACCGGCGACGGCGCTCGGGCTTACCACCACACGGCGCCGATCTCGATGCTCTACGCGATCCACGCCGGGTTGGGTGCCGTGCTCGACGAGGGACTCGCCGAGGCGCAGGCCCGCCATCAACGATGTGGCGATGCGCTCCAGGCGGGTCTGGTCCAACGCGGTTTCGAGTTGTTCGCCGCCGAGGGGAGCCGTCTGCCGCAGCTCACGTCGGTGCGGGTGCCCGAGGAGAAGTTGCCCACCGGGATGACCGAGGCCGACGTGCGCCGGACGCTGCTGTTCGACTACGGCATCGAGATCGGCGGCGGTCTCGGCGACCTCGCCGGCAAGGGCTGGCGGATCGGACTGATGGGCCATACCGCCCGACAGCGCAACGTGACGCTGCTGCTCGCCGCGCTCGACGACATCCTCGCCTGAGACTCGGGCCGTTCGGGTGACCGCACGGGCCCCGGACGCGAGATTCCCACGAGGCGGTTCCGTTGAACTCGGAACGGTTTCGGGACCAGGAGCCACGCTCGTCGCTCGTGGCGACGGTGTGGGTCTGCGTCCCCTGGGTTGCACCTCGTGGGATCTGATTTCAGTGTCGCATCACGGGGACGGTGTGTACAGGGAAATTGGTCCCATCGCCCGTGATAACTGAGTTGTCACGGCCTCGCCCGCGGTAACTCGGTCGTCAGACGACGACGTTGACCATGCGGCCCGGCACGACGATGACCTTCTTGGGTGTGGCGCCGGCGATCGCGGCGACGACCTTGTCGTCGGCGAGAGCGACCGCTTCGACGGATGCCGCGTCGGCGTCGGCTGCGACCGTGATGTGGCCGCGGACCTTGCCGTTGACCTGCACCGGGTACTCGACCATGTCGTCGACCAGGTACCGCTCGTCGGCGACCGGGAAGTCGAGGTACGTCACCGTGTCGTCGTGGCCGAGCTTGCGCCACAACTCCTCGGCCATGTGTGGCGCCAACGGTGCGAGCATCAGCGTCATCTGCTCGGCGATCGACCGGGGGGTGACATCGAGCTTGGTGACCGCATTGTTCAACTCGATGAGTTTGGCGATCGCGGTGTTGAAGCGGAGCGCGTCCATCTCGGTGCGCACCGTGTCGATCGTACGGTGCAGCAGCCGCGTGATCTCGTCGTCGGGTTCGACGTCGGCGACGATGCAGGCACCCGTGTCCTCGTCGACCATCGTTCGCCACAACCGCTGGAGGAAGCGGTACATCCCGACCACGTCGCGGGTCTCCCAGGGACGTGAGGCGTCCATCGGACCGGTCGCCATCTCGTAGAGCCGCAGGGTGTCGGCGCCGTATTCGTCGTACATCTCGTCGGGGGAGACCGCGTTCTTCAGGCTCTTGCCCATCTTGCCGAACTCCCGGCTGACCGGCTTGCCGTCGTAGAAGTACTCACCGTCGCGTTGCTCGACTGCGGTGGCGTCGACGTAGATCTCGCGCTCGTCCTTGTACGCGGCTGCCTGGATGTATCCCTGGTTGAAGAGACGCGCATACGGCTCCTTGGACGACACGTGACCCAGGTCGAAGAGCACCTTGTGCCAGAAGCGGGCGTAGAGCAGGTGCAACACGGCGTGCTCGACACCGCCCACGTACAGGTCGACGCCGCCGGGGTGATCGGCGCGCCGATCGGTGCGCGGACCGACCCAGTACTCCTCGACGGCCGGGTCGATGAACGCCCGATCGTTGGTGGGGTCGCAGTACCGCAGCTGGTACCAGCAGGAACCGGCCCATTGCGGCATCACATTGGTGTCGCGGCGGTAGGTCCGGGGCCCGTCGCCGAGGTCGAGTGTGAGCTCGACCCAGTCGTCGAGTCGATCGAGCGGGCTCTCCGGGTTGGAGAACTCGTCGTCGGCGTCGAACGTGCGTGGCGAGAAGTTGTCGGTCTCGGGCAACTCGACGGGCAGCATGTCGTCGGGCAGCGTGTGCGGATTGCCGTCGGTGTCGTAGACGATCGGGAACGGCTCGCCCCAGTAGCGCTGGCGGCTGAACAACCAGTCGCGCAGCTTGTAGGTGATCGTCGGCTCGCCGTGCCCGTTGGCCTCGAGCCATTCGTTGACCCTGGCGATGCCGTCGGCCTTGTTGTCGATGCCGTTCAGGTCGAGCGACTCGTTGGACGAGTTGACGTACGGGGCGTCGCCCACGAACGCCTCGGGCCACAAGCCGGTGTCGAGCGCGGTCGACGGCGTGGCGCGGACCCGATGGCGCTCGAACCAGTCGGCGGGCGGCTGCTGGATCGGGCGGATCGGGAGCGCGAACTGGCGGGCGAACTCGAAGTCGCGCTGGTCGCCGCACGGCACGGCCATGATCGCGCCGGTGCCGTAGCCCATGAGCACGTAGTCGGCGATCCAGATCTGGATCGGCTCGCCGTTGAGCGGGTTGGTGGCGTACGAACCGGTGAACACGCCGGTCTTCTCGCGAGTGTCGTCGGTGCGGTCGATCTCGTTCTTGGCCGCGGCCTGCCGACGGTAGGCGGCGACCGCCTCGGCCTGCTCGGGGGTGGTGAGCGCGTCGACGAACGGGTGCTCGGGTGCGAGCACCATGAACGTGGCGCCGAACAGTGTGTCGGGCCGGGTGGTGAACACCGTGATGTCGCCGGCTTCGCTGGCGAAGTGGACGTTCGCACCGTGGCTGCGCCCGATCCAGTTGCGCTGCATCGTCTTGATCGCGTCGGTCCAGTCGAGCAGTTCGAGGTCGTCGATCAGTCGGTCGGCGTACGTGGTGATCCGCATCATCCACTGCCGCATGTTGCGCTTGAAGACGGGGAAGTTGCCGCGGTCGGAGCGGCCGTCGGCCGTGACTTCCTCGTTGGCGACCACGGTGCCGAGGCCGGGGCACCAGTTGACCGGGGCGTCGCTGACGTAGGCCAGGCGCTGGTCGTCGACGATGGTGCGACGTTCGTCCGCGGACAGGTCGGCCCACGAGCGTCCGTCGGGGGTGGCGCGTCTGCCCGCTTCGTACTCGGCGATCAGCTCGTCGACCGGGCGGGCGCGATCTTGCTCGTGGTCGTACCAGGCGTTGAAGATCTGGCTGAAGATCCACTGCGTCCACCGGTAGTACTCGGGGTCGGTGGTGGAGATGCTGCGCCGCTGGTCGTGGGCCAACCCGAGCCGACGGAGCTGGCGCCGGTAGGTGGCGATGTTCTGCTCGGTGGTGATGCGGGGGTGCTGGCCGGTCTCGACGGCGTACTGTTCGGCCGGGAGGCCGAACGCGTCGAAGCCCATCGTGTGCAGCACGTTGTGGCCGGTCATCCGCTTGAAGCGGGCGTACACGTCGGTGCCGATGAACCCGAGTGGGTGGCCGACGTGCAGGCCGCTGCCCGACGGGTACGGGAACATGTCGAGCACGAACAGTTTCTCGCCGCGTTCGGCGGCGAGTTCCGGGTCGCCGAGCGGGCCGGTCGGATTGGGGGTCTCGAACGTGCCGTGCTCGTCCCACCAGTTCTGCCAGCGTTCCTCGATCTGCTGTGCGAGCACAGCGGAGTAGCGGAACGGAGGGGTGTCGTCGGTGGTGGTGTCGGGGGTGTCAGTCGTCGCGCTCATACCGGCCCACCAGCCTACGGTTTCGGCCCGCTCGCGGACGGCCCCCTTCGGTGCCGTGCCCGCTGCGTCGGTTGCCGAGCGCGAGCGGTCCGCACGCTCGGAGTGTCGTCGCCGTCGAAATGAGTAGTGCCTGACGCACGATGGGTAGTCGGATCGAGCTTCTCGCATCGGACTCCATGGGAACATCGACGTTCGGCTCGCGAGCAGTTCCGAGGCTCGGGCAATGACGGAAGGACCGCACGATGATTCGTCGACGAACCCCCTCACCGCGGCGGGCAGCGGCCCGTGGCATGGCGCTGGCTTGCGCGGCTGTCCTCGCAGTGGTGCCGACGGCCTGCGGTGGGGACGACAGCGCCGACGAACCGGCGGACGTGGGCGAACCGGCTGCCGACGACGAGTCGGCCACGGCGGACGAATCCGCCGCCGGTGAGGAGCCCCCCGCCGGTGACGGTGGCGGTTCGGACGGCGGGCTCGGGTCGGGCACGGCCACGGTGACCTTCGATGGCGAGGAGTACCGGTTCGCGACGGGCGACGAAGCGTTCGCCGGCCAGTGCCGAAACCTGTACGGGGTGCTCGTCGTCGACCTCCCGCTCGTCGAGGCGAACGGCACGGCGATCCCGGCCGACACGGGTCGACTCGAACTCCAGGTCGAGCTGGAGGACGTGCCCGATTACGAGCCGTGGGCGAGCTTGAGCGTGCCCGGAGGTCGCTGGTTCGCCGGCGACGAGGAGGTCGCCGACATCTCCGGCGTGGAGACGCCGGACATGACGCTCAGCGCATCCGGCAACACTGTGTCGGGGACGCAGGCGATGGTCCCGATGGTGACCGGTGTCGCGAACGAGATCGAAGCGACGATCGAGGTCACGTGCGAATGACGCGGCCGGCGATGGCTCCAGCGCTCGTCGCAGCCGCCCTGCTGACGGGCGGCTGCGGGGGCGGCGACGGCGACGAGGCGGCACCGGTCGACTCGAACGATGCGGCCGATCCCGATGGGCCCGTGGACGAGGTGGAGCCAGCGGATGACGAGGTGTCGACGGACGAACCGGGGGCCGCTCCGGAGGCGATCGATCCGGCGACGCTCGAACCCGGCACCGCGGTCGTGCGGGTCGACGGCAACGAGTTCCGGTTCGCCCGAGGTGACAGCATCTTCGATGTCTGCGAGTTCGAACCCGACTTCGACCTCGGCCAGGCGAAGATGGATCTCGTCGGCGGACCCGAGGACGGGTCGCCGCACCTGCAGATCGGGTACGGCGGCGACAAGCAGATCGTGGTCGTGGCGGTCCCACCCGACATCGCGTTCATCGCCGGCAAGGGCGAGGAGACCGATCCCTACTTCCAGCACTACGGGGTCT
>CAXAWD010000016.1:0-18042 GCA_963972325.1 uncultured Acidimicrobiaceae bacterium | reverse complement strand
GAGCGCGCCACCTCCAAGCAGATCGATCTCGTGCTCGCCGACACGGCAGGCCGCCTCCACACGAAGACCAACCTGATGGAGGAACTCAAGAAGGTCCGCCGGGTCGCCGAGAAGGGCGCCGGTGTGGTGACCGAGACGCTCCTGGTCATCGATGCCACCACCGGCCAGAACGGGTTGGCGCAGGCGCGAGAGTTCCACGAGGCGACCGACGTCACGGGCGTGGTGCTGACCAAGCTCGATGGTTCCGCGAAGGGTGGCATCGTGTTCGCGATCGAGACCGAGATGGGTCTCCCGGTCAAGCTCGTCGGGTTGGGGGAGCAGGTCGGCGACCTGGTTCCGTTCGACCCGAATGAGTTCGTCGCGGCGCTGTTCGACCGCGGCTGAAAAAAGTTCCCGAAATCGGGAACCGCGTCGGCCGGTCGAGGCGTCCAACGCACATGAAGCGACATTCCTCACGTTGGGCGCCCGCGGTCGCGGCCGTCCTGGTCCTTGCAGCCTGCGGTGCCGACGACGGTGCGACTTCGCCCGTCGACACCCCCACCGACTCGTCCGATCCCGCATCGACGGGTGACGACGGCCTGCTGACGCCGACGCCGATCGAGGTCGTCAGCGGCAGCGGTGGGGGAGAAGCCGGTGTCGCAACGGCGGGTACCGACGCTGCGTCGGCCGCCGACGTTCCGGCGAGCGAGATGCGGATCGCGCCGTGGGTCGCCGAGTACGTGATCGGCGACGGGATGCCGGCGCTGCCCACCGACGACATCGGCTACGTGTTCGACACCAGCGAACCGATCACCGAGGCTCAGGTCACATCGCTCGCCGCCGCCCTCGGCGTCACCGGTGACGTGGTGAGGGTCGACGAGGACTTCGGGGTGAGCTGGCGGGTCGGCCCCGACGACGGCTCTGCACCGAGTGTCTGGGTCTACGAGGACGCCCAGCAGAGCTGGAACTACAACGCCGCCTGGGACGACGCGGTGTACGACGAGCCGTGTGCCGTGTCGATCGACTCCGAGGGCAACGAGACGAGCGACTGTCCCGAACCGACACCGCCGACCGGTGTGCCGTCCGCCGACGAGGCCGAGCAGCGCGTGCGCGAGGTGCTCACGGCGCTCGGTGCCGACGTCGCCGGCGTGCAGTTCGAGACCTACGCCGATGATTGGTTCGCCAGCGTCACGGCGTCCGATCGCACCGACGGCCAGGCGGCCACGCGGTCGTGGCACTTCGGCTTCGGCGCCGAGGGCGTGCTCCAGTACGCCAGCGGCACCCTGGCCCCGACGCAGGCCGTCGGCCCGTACCCGCTCGTCGACATCGATACGGCGGTCGCCCGCCTGGATGAGGGCTTCTCCGGCGGATTCGGCGGCGGGATCGCGATCGCCGAGACCGACATCGCCGTCGAGGTCGCGGCCGAGCCAGAGCCCACCGACGAGGACTCCGGTGGGGCGGAGGAGCCGCCTGCCGACGAGGCCCCGCCCGCGACGCCGGTGGATGAGCCGATGCCGGTCGAACCGATGCCTTCGGCCGAGCCCGTGGTCGTGACGCTCGTCGACGTGCAACCCGATCTGTGGTGGGCATGGGACGCCGACGGCACGGTCTGGCTGCTCCCGGCCTACCGATTCATCGACAGCGATGGCGGCTGGCACGTGGCCCCGGCCGTCACCGACGAGTTCCTGATCCGGGCCGAGCCGTCCGAACTGGTCGACCCACCGATGCCCGTCGACGGTGACGGGGGCATCGGCGACGGCGGCGAGCCGGGCGTCCCACCCGAGTCGCTGCCGCCGGCCGAGCCGGCCGAACCCGACACGACCGAACCCGACACGACCGACGAGCCTGGGGTCGACCCCGACGCGGCGGCGCTGCTCGACCGGTACGTCGGACTCTCGCTCGACGACTTCACCGGCGAGGCGAAGGCCGACGGGTACGAGACCCGCGTCGTCATGCAGGACGGCGAGCCGCTCGCGGTCACCATGGATTACCGCACCGACCGGGTCAACGTCGCGGTCGAGGGTGGCACGGTGGTCGCCATCGAGTCGATCGGGTGAACTGATGCGTCCCGTCTCGGTCGCTGCCGTCGTCGCCGGACTCGTCGTCACCGCGTGCGGGTCGACCGAGTCCGCCGGCGACGGAGTTCCGAGCCCCTCACCGACCGCTTCGAGCGTGGCGGCGTCGACGACGGACGCGCCGGGCACCGGGTCGCCCTACGACCCGTCGGCCGACATTCGGCCCGAACTGATGACCGTCACGCCGAACGAGGTGGCACCCGGCGTCGCGATCGAGCTGATGTTCCCTGCGGAGACGACTCGTGGCGTCGCGTACGTGCTGGAGCGGGCGGCAGGCGACACCTGGGGCGCCACCCACTTCCTGACGTCGTCCACGTCGGGCTACGGCGGCCGGCCGACCGCCGTGTCCGTCGATTCGGCCGAAGGCTACGGGTGGGACGACATCGGCATCGGCGGTCCGGGTCCCGATCGGCTCGTGGTGCCCGACGACGCGACCCCCGGTGCGTACCGGATCTGCACCGCCAACGCCCTCGAGAACTTCTGCGCCGAGATCACCGTGAGCGAAGACGCTCCGCCGAACACGACGAGCCCCGAGACGGTGCCGATCGAGACGACCGTTCCGGCGACTCCGGTTCCGATCACGGCGGTCCACGAGGACGTCGGGTTCTATCCGGCGTGCGGCAACGAGACGCTCACCTTCGACGGGGTGACGTGGTACCAGCTCAACTCCTACGACGGGTACGACGAGGAGTACGCCGCCATCTACCAGGCGTTCGCAGACGCCGAACGCGAGCCGTCCCCGGTCGTGGGTCCTCGCGGTCTCGCCCGGGTCGTCGCTCCCGGCCCCGGCGACGACATCGGCACGCTCGTGATCTGGGCCGACGGTGTCGCCCGCTGGATCTCCGACAGCCGCGACCTCGACACGTGGATGGTCGACGACGAACTCACCTACGGCTGGGAGTGCTGATCGCGAGTCGTGCCCCGTGACGATTGGTCGCAGTTCGCCTGTCGGCTCACGCTCCAGGGCGCTCTTGGTCGCTTCGCTCCCAGGCACAACTCGCGATGGGTTCCGCCGGTGGCCGGGGGAGCGCCCGGTAACCTGTCGGCCTGATGTTCGACAATCTCTCCAACCGTCTCGACGGCATCGTCAAGCGCCTCCGTAGCAAGGGCCGACTCACCGAGGGTGACGTCGACGAGGTGATGAAGGAGATCCGTTCGGCGCTCCTCGAGGCCGACGTCAACGTCACGGTCGTCCGCTCGGTGTGCAACCGCATCCGCGAGCATGCGATCGGCGCCACCCGTTCGCAGGCGCTCGACCCCGGCCAGCAGGTCGTCAAGGCCGTCAACGACGAGCTGACCCGCATCCTCGGCGGCGAGACGCTGTCGATCAAGTTCGCCTCCAAGCCGCCGACCGTCATCCTGATGGCCGGTCTGCAGGGCTCGGGTAAGACCACCGCCACCGGCAAATTGGCGCTCTGGTTCAAGTCGCAGGGGCGTCAGCCGCTCCTGGTCGGTGCCGACCTCCAGCGCCCCGCGGCCGTCGAACAGCTCCGCACACTCGGCAAGCAGGTCGACGTGCCGGTGTTCTCCGACCCCGAAGACCCGATCCTCACCGCCTTCGAAGGTGTCGAAGAGGCCAAGCGGCTCGGCCGCGACGTCGTCATCGTCGACACCGCCGGCCGTCTGTCGATCGACGCCGAGATGATGGAGCAGGTCCGCCTGATCTCCGGTGCCGTGTCGCCCGACTACACCTTCCTCGTCATCGACGCGATGACCGGTCAAGACGCGGTGCAGACCGCCGACGCGTTCCACCAGACGCTCCAGATCGACGGTGTCATCCTGTCGAAGCTCGACGGCGATGCCCGCGGCGGTGCCGCCCTGTCGGTCAAGGAGGTCATCGGCCGCCCGATCGCGTTCGCCTCCACCGGTGAGAAGCTCGATGCCTTCGAGCAGTTCCACCCCGACCGCATGGCCGGCCGCATCCTCGGCATGGGCGACATGCTCACGCTGATCGAGCAGGCCGAGCAGGCGTTCGAGGCTGATCAGGCCGAACAGGCCGCGGCCCGCATGATGGAGGGGCAGTTCACCCTCGACGACTTCCTCGAACAGATGCAGGCCCTCAAGAAGATGGGCCCGCTGTCGGGTGTGCTCGGGATGATGCCCGGCATGCCGAAGGAACTCAAGAACGCCAAGATCGACGACGACGACCTCAAGCCGATCGAGGCGATCATCCGCTCGATGACCGCCGAGGAGCGGGCCCGCCCGCAGCTCATCAACGGCAGCCGCCGCGCCCGCATCGCCAAGGGCTCGGGTACCGAGACGGCCGAGGTCAGCCGCCTCGTCAAGCAGTTCGGCGACATGCAGAAGATGATGAAGAAGATGGGCATGGGCGGCGGTGACAAGAAGGGCAAGAAGCGTGGCGGCTTCCCCGGTCTGCCCGGCATGGGCGGAGGCATGCCCGACATGAGCGAACTCGAGTCGCTGATGGGCGGCCAGGGCGGCAAAGACGGTCCGGGCGGATTCAACCCCCCGAGATGACCCCTGGGTGCGGCCCGCTCGGGTCAGCCCACAGCCGAGAGCGCTCGAAGGCGGGGGAGGTCGATCGTGACGGGCGCGAGTTGTGCCAAGCGGATCGGCACGGTTGCGTCGAGACGCATGATCGATGAGGGCAACACGATCCTGTCGGCGTCGTTCTGGATCGCGATGTCGGCCAGCGTCCGGGCGGGGTCGGGGCCGTCGGCGGCGATCGTGCCCACCGTCCGCCCCGGACGATCGAGACCGACGGCGACCCGGTCGAGGTAGATCCAGCCGGCTTCGGCGATGCTCGTGTCCTCCTGGTGGGCGTACGCACGGAGGGTATTGCTCGCCCGCCCGCTCAGCAGCGTGACGACGAGCACGGCGGTGTCGTGATCGCACAGCGTGCCGAGCGAGCTGTGGCCGTCGGGGCTGGTCGGATCGACGAGCGCGAGGGTGGTCGAACGGGTGTCGGGCGGGTGGTCGCAGGATCGAGGCACCGGGCACTCCTTGATGATCGGGGGATACGAGCGCACGCTAGGGACGACGTGTATCGGCACGATGAATGGAAGATGACCGGCCGCGCGAATCCGGCGAGACCTCGGACACGGTGAGCGCTCACCGCGGCGGTCTGTGACGAACGGTCGGGATTCGGTCTCGGCGGCGTTAACCTTTCGGGGTTCTCGAATACGACGTCCAGGAGTCAAAGAAACATGGCAGTCAAGCTGCGCCTCACCCGCATCGGCAAGAAGAAGCAACCGCAATACCGCATCGTCGCTGCTGACGCGCGGTCGCCCCGCGACGGTCGCTTCATCGAGATCCTCGGTCACTACGACCCGCGCCAGGATCCGTCGGCCCTCACCGTCGACAACGACAAGGCCGTCAAGTGGCTCCAGGAAGGCGCACAGCCGACCGAGCGAGTGGCCAAGCTGCTCACCGTTTCCGGTGCCATGGACCAGTTCAAGGCCGAGAAGTGAGCGACGCCGCCGCTCCCACCGCCGTCGCGGTCCTCGAACACATCGTCAAGTCGATCGTCGACGACCCCGAGCAGGTCACGGTCGACGAGGTCACCGACGAAGGCAAGCATCGCCTCGACGTCCGTGTGGGCGACGGCGATCTCGGCCGTGTGATCGGCCGTCGTGGCCGCACCGCCGCGAGCATCCGCACCATCACCCGGGCCGCCGCGGCCAAGGACGGCGTGGAACTCGACATCGAATTCCTCGACTGACGATCGGGCCAGATCGCCCGATTGCTGCGTTCCGCCTCACCGCTCGTTGTCCACAAGACAACTCGGGTTCGTCGCGCCTTGCACTCGAACGATCTGACTCCGATCGGTTCGATGTCGATCGCGACCACTCGATGTCAGACGTGATCGGGGCGGTTACGTTGCGAAGTGACACCACGAGGAGGGTGCGATGAGCAAGGCGCAACCGGAGGGGCTGCTGGAAGTCGGACATCTCGGGCGGGCGCACGGGATCCGTGGCGACGTGTTCTTCGTGTTGTCGACCGATCGGGTCGAACGGGCCGCCGTCGGCTCCAAGCTCTGGGTGCGCGATCGCTGGATGACGGTCACCGCCTCGTCCAACGCGAGCGGCAAGTGGCGGGTCCACCTCGACGGGGTCGACGACCGCAACGCTGCCGAGGCGCTGGCCGGCACCAAGGTGTACGCCGAACCGCTCGACGACGCCGATGCGCTCTGGGTCCACCACCTGATCGGCGCCACGGTGATCGAGGTCAACGGCATCGACCGCGGGCAATGTGTGTCGGTGGTCGCCAATCCTGCCTCCGATCTGCTCGAACTCGAATCGGGCGCATTGGTACCCGTCGCGTTCGTCACCTCGGTCGATGTTTCCGGAGGCGTTCCGCTGGTCACGATCGACCCTCCCGACGGCCTGTTCGACCTGAACGACTGAGGCGCGACCGTGCGGATCGACGTCTTCACGCTGTTCCCGGGGCTCGTCGACGGCTTCTGCTCCGACAGCCTGCTCGGCAAAGCCCGCCACAACGGTCTGCTCGACCTGCGGTTGCACGACCCGCGCGAGCAGACCACCGACGTCCACGGCACCGTCGACGACGCTCCGTTCGGCGGAGGTGCCGGCATGTTGATGAAGCCGGAACCGCTCTTCGAGGCCGTCGAGGCCGCGGACCCGCCGCGCCCGCTGTACCTGCTCGGTCCCGGTGGGCATCGGTTCGACCAGCCGATGGCGGCCGAACTCGCCGCGTCCGAGGGATTCAGCCTGCTGTGCGGCCGCTACGAGGGCGTCGATCACCGGGTGCGTGAGCATCTCGTCGACGGCGAAATCAGCGTCGGCGACGTCGTGCTCAACGGTGGCGAGGTCGCTGCGTGCCTGGTCATCGAGGCCGTGACCCGTCTGTTGCCCGGTGCGCTGGGCAACGCCGACAGCCCGGTCACCGAGAGCTTCGGCCCGACCGGGCTGCTCGAAGAGCCGCACTACACCCGGCCCGCCGACTACCGGGGCTGGCCGGTTCCCGACGTGCTGCGGAGCGGCGACCACGGTCGAATCGCCCGTTGGCGGCGCGCCCAGGCGCTGCACCGCACGATCGCCGCCCGCCCGGACCTCATCGACGCTCGCGGGGGAATCACAGATGATGAGCGCGCGCTGTTGGAAGAGTTCCCACCCGTCCCGTATCCTTGATCCGCCCCCACGGGATTGCCCCACAGACGACTCGGGGCCCTTTCTGAGAGAGACACCATGAAGACGACCGACCTCATCGACAACGATTCGCTCCGCGACGACGTTCCGGACTTCGCCCCGGGCGACGAGCTCAAGGTGCACGTGCGCGTCGTCGAGGGCGGCAAAGAGCGTGTCCAGGTGTTCCAGGGCAACGTGATCCGTCGTCAGGGCAGCGGCCTGCACGAGACCTACACGGTCCGCAAGCTCAGCTACGGCGTCGGCGTCAGCGCACCTTCCCGGTCCACGCTCCCACCGTGCAGAAGATCGAGGTCACCAAGCGTGGTGACGTCCGTCGCGCCAAGCTCTACTACCTGCGTGACCGCATCGGCAAGGCCGCCAAGGTCCGCGAAAAGCGCGAATTCTGAGGTCCTGAGCCCGAGCGGCTCGATCGGGCCGTGCGGCCCCGACATCACATCATCGGATTGTCGGAGGTGCACACGTATGCACGATCGGTCCAACGTCGCTCGCGGACAATGGGGCGAGTCGCTCGCCTGTCGTCATCTCCGGCGCGTCGGACATCGCATCATCGATCGCAACTGGCGATCGCCCGAGCGTGACGTACGCGGCGAACTCGACATCGTTTCCGTCGACGCCGGCATCGTCGTCTTCACCGAGGTGAAGGCCCGTCGCCGGACCGGGTTCGGCGGTGCCGCCGCGGCGGTCGACGCCCGCAAGCAGCAACAGATCCGGTCGCTGGCCGAGAGTTGGCTGCGCGTTCACGGCGACGCAGCCCGGGACGAACCGTTCGACGGTGTCCGCTTCGACGTGATCGCCATCGACGGGGTGCAGGTCACCCACCTCGACGCGGCGTTCTGATCAGCCGAAGAACGCCCAGGCGACCAGGCCGACGCCGACGAGCGCGCACACGACCAGCAAGACGTAGTCGGCGGTGCGTGCTCGGAATTTGCGATAGGGGCTGTATCCCACGCCATCAGTATCGCGTGCGGGTTGCCGTTCACCCACCGTCGCCGAGCGGTACCCTCGCGGCGTGCGTGGACGTGTGGGAGCCTGCCTGGTCGTGCTGGCCGCGGTACTGGTCGCTGCCCCGGCTGCTCCGGCTGCTGCGCAGGAGGAACCGCCGTCCGACACGGTGCCCGACGACCCGTTGGGCGACGTGACCGGTGGCGAGGAGGTGCCCGACGAGCCGCCTCCCGTGCTACCGCTCGTGCCGGTGCCCACCGGGTGCACCGCGCCGCGGATGCCACACATCGTGTTCGTCGGTGAGGTGGTCGACCGGGACTATCGCACGATCCGATTCGAGATCGAGCGCATCCGTAGCGGCCGATCCGACCCGTTCGCGCTCGGCGACCTGATCGACGTGCGTTTCGGGCTCGACGCCCAGTACCTCGACGACGGCGAGTCGTACCTGGTCGGGGCGGTGGTCGACCCCGACCTCGGGTTGCTCGTGTCGCGTGTGTCCGAACCGATCGAGAACTTCGGCGGGGACGAGGTGATCGGCGTGTCCGAGACCGACGTCGACTGCCCGGCGTACGAAGATCCGATGCGAACACTGCATCTCGACGGCACGCCGGTGGCGACGAGTGTGGTCAAACCGTTCTTCGATGCCAAGGTCCGGATTCTCGGCGCGATCCTGCTCCCGTTCGGCGTGGCCTTCGCAGCGATCTTCCTGCTCGCCACGTTCCGACTCAGCGTCTCGGGGCTGTACCGAAGCGTCGTCGGTTCGAGCCGCCGACGATTCAGCTAGCCGGTTGCGTCAGCCCGCGGCGGCGAGGGTCCGAGCCTCGTCGACGGCGGCGGACCAGTCGGTGATCTCGATCTCCTCGGCCGGGCCGTCGGGTCGGCAGCGGACCAGCAACGCTCGTTCGACCGGCTTCCCGAGGATGCGTTCGAGCACCACGCCGTAGGCCGCGAGTTGACGCCGGTACTTCGCGATGCGGTCGGCTCGTTCGTCGTCGTCGGGCCACTGGTCGGTCTTGTAGTCGACGATGATGCCGCCGTCGGGGGTCTCGACGAACAGGTCGATGTAGCCCTCGACCGTGCGGTCGCCGACGGGAGCGGCCACGAACAGCTCCCGGTGATGTGGGGTGCCGACCGCGCGTTGCACGACCGGCGCCGCCAACGCGGAACGCGCCAGCCGGGCGACCGTGTCGTCCATGCCGATGATGCCTTCGGCCGCACACTGGGCGGCCGCCTCGGCGTCGAGGTGGGCGCCAGTGGCGAAATCGGCGTATTGCAGCACGGCGTGTACCGCGCGGCCGACGGCGGTGCCGTAGCGGCCCCGCTGCCACGGCGGGAGATCGAGGTCGACGGCACCCTTGTCGAGCCCCGGATCGGTGTCGGCCTCACCGGCCAGGAAGGTCGCGCTGACGCTCGGGCGTCGGCGGGCCGCGGCGAAGGCGCGTCGGCGCTCGTCGTGCCACGCATCGAGGTCGGCCCAGTCGAGGTCGAGTTCGTCGCCGGGTCGCGGCTCGAACGTGCCGTCGGCCGGCCGGAGCGGTTGGGCACCGGCGGCCTCGGCCGCTCCGGCGTGGAACAGCAGTGCTCCGCTCTCGGCCGTGGGCGATGGGGCAGTGCCGGGATAGCGGTGCAGCGAGACCACCAGGTGGTCGACCGCCCGGGTGCACGCGACGTACAGCAGACGTCGCCGCTCGGCGTCGCTCATCTGCTCGTCGATCGGGATGAAGTCCTCGAAGACAGGGTCGGGGCTCTGCTTGTTGGAGATGGTCCAGGTGTCTCGGTGCCACACCACTGCGTTGGACTGGGTGACCCGTGGTTTGGTGGTCATGCCCGACACGACCGTGATCGGGAACTCGAGCCCCTTGGCGGCGTGGACCGTCATGATGCGCACGGCGTCGTCGTCGTGCTCGGGCAGGATCGTGTCGGCGTTGCGGCTCTCGCTGGCGAGCAGGTGCACCCAGGCCAGATACCTGCGGAGACCGTGGCCGCCCGCATCGCTCCATGCCCGGGCCTGGTCGATGACGTAACGGATACGGCGCCAGACATCGCGTGCGTCGGGACCGTCGAGCGCGACATCGAGGGCACGGCGCTCGTCGACCAGTGCGTCGAGCAGGTCGGCCGGCCCGATGCGGCTGGCGCGGCGGGCGAGCGAGCCGAGGTGCCGGAGCGCCTCGCCGACCGGGTTGGCGATCAACTCCGACGGCGTGTCGTCGTCGGGCTCCCACCAGATGCTCCACCGACCGCCGTCGCGCCGCCACTGGTACAGCTCGACATCGCTGCACCCGTACAGGGGCGTGCGGAGCGCGGCGACGAGCGCGAGCTGGTCGGTCGGGTCGGCCGCTGCCCGCAGCGCGAGCATGAGGTGCCGGATCTCGGTGGTGGCGTACACGACCGAGCTGTTCTCGGCCCGGTAGGGGATCGACCGGTCGCGCAGCGCGGTCTCGAGCGCCGGCAGCGAGGTGCGGGCCGGCAGCAGCACGGTGATGTCGCCGGGTCGGCACGGGCGCAGCTCGCCGTGGTCGGTGACCTGCCAACGGTCGACCAATGCCGTGGCGACGGCGTCGGCGGCATCGGCGGCCTCACGCCGGCGGATCTCCTCCGCTTTGCGACTGCCGAGGTCGTCGTGCTCGTCGATGCCGAACACGGTCACCGACCCGTGATCGAGGAAGTGCGGCCGCGCCGCGACGAGTGGCTGGTATGCGGGCTGGGCATCGGGTTGTTCGGCGATGAGGTCGCCGAAGACGGCGTTGACCCAGTCGAGCACGGGTCGGGCCGAGCGGAAGTTGGCCGACAGCGTGGCGACGTCGGCACCGACCTGGTCGGCGGCGCGCATGTACTGGGCGATGTCGGCCCGGCGGAAGCGATAGATCGACTGCTTCGGGTCGCCGACGATGAAGAGGCGCCCGGGAACCGGGCGGAGATCGAGCCAGTCGCCGTCTTGGGCCGGGTCGTCGGGGGCTGAGGCGAGACGCACGGCGATCTCGAGCTGAATCGGGTCGGTGTCCTGGAACTCGTCGAGCAGGATTCGCTGGTAGCGCTCGTGCAACATGCGGCGAATGTCGGGCTGCGTGGCCACCAAACGCCGAGCGAGCACCAGCAGGTCATGGAACTCGAGCGTGCCCTGGGCCGCCCGTTCGCCGGCCGATTCGAGCACCCAGCGTCCGAATACGGCACCGAGCACCTCGACGCGGCGGTCGCGGACCTGTTGCAGGAGGGCGAGCGCCTGGTCGGCGAGATCCTGCTGCTGGTCGCGCAGCGTGGCGAGCCCCTCGGGGTCGAGGCCGGCCCGTTTCCACTTGGCCTGGGAGCCACACTTCTTCGTCTTCCGGCACCGGTCTTCGAGGTGGGCCAGGCGCTGGACGAGGTCGCCGAGGCCCTGCGGGTTCAGCGCGGCCCCGGCGGTGGCGCGGAGGGTGACGAGCCGCTCGGACTGGGCGTCGTCGTCGGGGACGGGCGTGTCGCAGACGGCCAGCACGTTGCGCAGGAACGGTTCGGCGTCGAGGCTCCAGGGGCCTGGGTCGTCGCGACGAACCCGAGTCTCGACGAGGTCCCAGTTCTCGTGGAACGTGGTGGCGATGCGGCGACCGCCGACGTCGATGCGGAAGTTGTCGAGTTCGCACAGTTCGACGAGTTCGCTGCCACCGTCGACCACACCGCCCGGGGGTGCCGGATCGTCGAGCAGTCGGTCGAGCAACGACTCCCAGCGTTCCTCGAACGCGAGGTGGCTCTCGAGTTCGTCGAGCACGGTGAACCCGGGTGGGAGGCCGGCGGGTACCGGCGTGTCGTTGAGAAGTCGGCGGGCGAACGCGTGCAGCGTGCCGATGGGCGCATGGTCGATGCCCGCCGCGGCGGTGTGCTCGCCGGCGCCGATCAGTTCGGTGCGCAGCCGATGACGCAGCTCGGCGGCAGCCTTTTCGGTGAACGTGATCGCGGCGACCGAACCGATGTCGACGCCCGACCGGACGAGTGCGACGATGCGACCGACGAGGCTCGAGGTCTTGCCGGCGCCGGCTCCGGCCTCGACGAACAGGGTGGCGGCGAGGTCGGTCGCGATGCGGTCGCGGGCCGCCTGGTCGGGTGCGAGCTGCTCGCTCATGCCGATGCGTCTTCCTGCTCGTCGCCGAACCACCGGGCGAGGCGCCGGTCGTGCTGCTTGCGGGACCACTCGGCGAAGCGCTCGTCGACGCCGAGCCCGTCGGGTTGGCAGTACCAGCAGTCGACGCGGTGCTGGTACTTCGGAGGCTCGGTGACGGCCGGGAACAGGCCCGACTCGATGCCCTCGACCACCTGTTGCAGGTCGGTGGTGACCTGCTTCCACACCGACTCGTCGAACGAGTAGCCGTAGCGCGCGTAGCCGCCCTTGTCGAAGAAGCCGTACTCGGCGCGGACCGGTGTGGTGGACGAACCCGCTTGCTCACCTGCTGCGGCCAGTGCGGCGGCAGCGTAGATCGGCAGCTGGAACTTGGTGCCGCCCTCGGTGGGGTCGGCTGCGGTGATCTTCTTGAACGCGTCGGCTCGGCCCGTCTTGTGGTCGACGATGATCAGCTCGCCGGTGCCGCACCGGTCGATCCGATCGGCGAATCCGGCCACCGACAGGCGCCGCCCGTCGGCGAGCGGCAGGGTGACGTCGGCGCCGTCGTACCCGAACCGGAGCTCTGAGTGCACGACCTCGGCGCCCCGCTGTGCGGCCAGTTCGCCGTCGGCGGCGAACCAGTTGAGCAACTCGTTGCGGACCGATCGGCGTTGCAGGAACCAGTTGGCCGGGCGCCCGGTGCGACCCGACCGTTCGAACTCGTCGGCCGTGGTCTCGAAGAGTTCGAGCAACGCCTCGGTGGCGGCGGTGGACCAACCGTCGGGGCCCGGCTGGGGGACCTCGCCGGCGATCACCGTGCGGTGGAAGCGGTCGAGGGTTTCGTGCACGACGTTGCCGCGCTCCATCGGCGACAGCCCGAGTTCGTCGGCGGGATCGTCGAGCGGCCGGATGCCGAGCAGGTAGCGCATGAAGTAGCCGTGCGGGCAGGAGGGCCACTGTTCGAGCAGCGACGCGGACACCGGCCGCTCGAAATGCGAGACGGTGAGGCCGGTGAGGTCGCCGTCGAACTCGGTGAGAAGATCGGACCGGCGTGCGGCCCGCAACTGCAGCGCCCGCCCCGCGGCGGTGTCGCCATGGCACGCCTCGACCAAACCTGCAGGATCGTGGCCCGCGATCGCCGCCCGGTGACGCAGCCGGTGCTCGTGCTCGGCCGCCGGGAACTCGCACGCCACCAAGCCGGCGTGGTGGCTGCTGACGACGACCCGTGGCGCATCGGCGAGGTGCTGGGCGATCCAGCGGGATTCGAGTCGGTCGGTGGTGGCCCGCAGGTCGCCTCGTGGGGCGCTGACGACCGCAGACGCAGAGGTGAGGAGATGGCCGAGGAAGCTCCGATGGATACGGCGTGCCCGCTGGTCGGAGGTGGGCAGGCCGGCGGCGCGGCGATCGTGGTCGGAGATCAGCGGGTCGGTGGGAGGAGCCGGTGGCAGCAGCCCGTCGGCCGCGCCGAGCACGATCGTCAGGTCGGCGTCGAGGCCGACGGCGCCGGCCAACGAGCCGACGGCCACGCCGTCGCCCAGGCGGCCGAGACGGCCGGGAGCGGCCTCGAACTCGGCCGCGAACGCGGCGCGGAACTCGCCGCGGGTGACCGGCCGGCTGACCGCGTCGAGGTGGCGCAGGCGGTCGAGCACACGGCTGGCGTGGTCGGAAGCGAGGCGTTCGGCCTCGTCGAGTTGGTCGAGGACCGATCGGCCGAGCCGGTAGAGCACCTGTCGCTCGCACCACTCGACCCACGCCTGCCAGGTGCGGGTGCGCTGCGGGTGCCCGAGATCGCGGCGGAGGTCGTCGACGAACGTGGCGAGTCGCTCGACTTCGATGGCATCGGGCTCGCGGTCGGGGCCACGGGCCCGCATCGACGCGGCCAGGCGAGCGAGTCGGGGTGCCCAATGGTCGTCGCGGCTGATCCCCGCCATCCTGGCGAGACGTTCCCACCTGGCGACCGACACGCGGCTCCCGTCGGAGGCATGGACGGGCACATCGGCGAGCAGGTCGAACAGGTCGTTGCGACGCAGGCCACGGCGGTCGAGCTGCAACAGGTCGAGCAGGAAGCGTGGCACCAGCCGCTCGGTGACGAGCGTGCCCGGGCGGCCGTTCCACGGGATGCCGGCCACGTCGAGATGATGCTCGACCAGGCGGGCGTAGGGTCGGTCGGTCGGCCAGACGAGCGCCATCCGGGCGAACGGGGTGCCCGATCGTGCGGCGTCGACCAACCGACGCACCGAGTGCCGGACCTCTTCGTCGGCGTCGGTGGTGGAGAGGATGATCGTGGACGCCGGGGGAGCGGGTGGGGGAGCGGCGGGCGGTTCGATGCTGCCCCCGATGGCGGCAGCGAACGCGACCGTCTCGGCGTCGACGTCATCGATCGCCGTCCACTCGGCGAGCACCCGGAGGTCGGTGCGTTGGCCGATTGCTGCGAACAACTCGGCGGGCAGACCGTGGTCGGGGCGGGGCAGGAACGCGATCGCCCGATCGAACAGATCGACGCCGTTGCGGATGCGCCGGATCGCCAGGGTGAGGAGGTCGGCTTCGTCGAACCAGCCGTCGACCAGTCGCTCGGCGACCATCGACGACACCCGCGCCGCCTCGGCGGCCCGCCGGGACGACCCGCGCAGCCGTGCGCCCGCCATGGGGCCGGCCAGACGGAGTTCGCGATGCAGGTCGCGCAGGCTGGTGACCGTGGACGGGTGCGCTGCGACCGGCTCGTAGTCGCCGGGAGCGGCCCGAAGCACCTCGCGTACCATCAGGTCGATCAACGGCGTGGACACGGGAAGGCGTCCGGCCGCGGCCAGTTCGGCACCGGCGATGCGTTCGGCCAGGCGGTTGGGCGTGACGAGTTCGATCGCTGCGATGCCACCGTTGGCCCCGAGCCAGCGGCGAGCGGTGACCCCGACCGCATTCGTGGGTACGAGCACCGTGACGGGTGCGAGCGGGTTGTGGCCCTTAGCCAGCCGAACCGCTTCGGCCAACGCCGGCAGCGCGCCGGCGGCGGAGACGGCGGGGCACGAGACGGTCATCGGACCGGATCGTAGGCAGACCGACCGTGTGCGCGCACGAGCGGGCATGAGCGGACGCTGTGTCGGGGGATCTGACGAGCAGGGAGAGCGCGCATCACGCTGCGATCCTTCGTCGTGTCGATCGGTCGGCTCGCCGCGACGGGAGGTCGGGTTCGGATGTGAAGACCGCAGTGCCGTCGGGACGGGCGGCGGTCAAGGTGCGGTCGGCGAGGAGATCGAGCAGCCGATCTGAGGCGGGCATGCACCCCGATGTGGCGTGCAGCTCTCGCGTGCGGGGCGTCACCCGCGCTTCGGTGGACGAGAGCCACCCCTGCACCCTGGTGATCGACTTGGTGATCGACGCCAGGAGCGCAGTACACCCGGCGTCGTCGCTCGCCGCGATGTCGGCGCCACCGAGCGCCGCCATCGCCTGAGTGAGCACCGGATCCTTCATGCCACCCATCCTGACGGCGGGGTGTAGCGGGGTTTCGCGAACCAGCGAACACCCGGACGACCGGCGACGACGCCGACGCCGGCGCGGTCACGACGTGGCGAGCGCCTCCTCGACGTCGATCTTCAGGCCGGTTTCGGTCTCGGCGACCTTCCAGAGGGCGGCGATCGCCTCGTCGCTGCCGGGACGGACCAATGGTTTGCGGACCGGCGGACCGTTGCTCGCAAAGAGGGGACCGTAGAAGCCGCCTCCGGGAGCTTCTGGGTCGGTCGCCGCCCGCAGTTGACTGAGGGCACCACGATCGGTCGACATACCGAATGCCTTGACCCACTTCTCCGACATCGTTCCCACCAGACCCGCGCCGCCGTGCGACTGCGTCGTGGCCTGCAGATCGGAGTGCGTGAAACCGGGCTGGGCCGACAACGCCTTGGCATCCACCGACGCCGCATCGAACTGTTCCTGCAGACCGACGGCCAGGTGACGCATCGCCAGCTTGGTCTGGCCGTACATCCGCCACTCGTCGAAGTTCTCCCGCATGTGCGGATCGTCCGGATCGATCGCCTTGCCGGTGTGTTGGGCGGTGCTCGACAGTGTCACGACCCGGGCACCCGGGGTGGCGACGATGATCGGCAACAAGCGCGAGAGGAGCGCCCAGTGGCCGAGCACGTTGATGCCCATCTGGGTGTCGAAGCCGTCTTCGGTCGTTCCCTGCGGCAGCGCCATCACACCGGCGTTGCACATCACGATGTCGAGTCGCTGATGCCCGGCTGCGATCGCGTCGGCGGCCGACTCGACCGAGGCCAACGACCCGAGGTCGAGTTCCACGATCTCCAATGATGCATCCGGGTGGGCCGCGATGATCTCGGCGTGTGCACCTGCGGCCTTGGCCAGGTTGCGAACTGCCATCACGACGTGGGCGCCCCGTCCCGCAAGCGCTTTCGCGGATGCCAGGCCGAGCCCACCGTTGGCACCCGTCACCACAGCGACCTTGCCGGTGAGATCGGGGATGTTCTCCGTCGTCCATGTCATGTTCGAGCTACCTCCGAGCGTTGTCGGCCGACGAACGCGTCGGTGCACGCCTCGCGGGTCGACTGCCAACGTACCGAGACAACGGACCATCGATCTCGCCGATCATGCCAACTCGTCGACAATTCGCGCGGAACCTCCGGCGGGCAATCGCCTCGGGCGGTGGGTCGGTCAGCTGTCGAGATGGGCCAACGCCCGTCGCGCCGCGTTGGCGCCGCACATCCCGTGCGCGCCGGCACCGGGCGGCATGGACGCCGAGCACAAGTACGTGTGGGGAACGCCGGTCGCATAAGGGTCGAGGGCGACCCGCGGCCGAAAAACGGTCTGCGTGAGCGAGGCGGCGCCACCGATGATGTCACCACCGACGTAGTTCGGGTTGTAGACCGCCATCTCGGTCGCGGAGCGTACGGCGACCCCCACCACACGATCGCGGAAGCCGGGAGCGAACCGTTCGATCTGGCCGACGATCGCCTTGGTGGCATCGCCCGTGTAGCCGTGGGGGACGTGTGCGTACGTCCACAGCGGGTTGATCGATCCGGACGACCGGGTCGGGTCGGCGAGGTACTGCTGGCCGACCAGCACGAAGGGCCGATCGGGCATGTCGCCGCGCTGGACCGCCGACTCGGCGTCCGCGACCTCGGCCGCCCGTCCCCCGAGATGCACCGTGCCGGCTCGACGTGCCACTTCCGCTGCCCAGGGCACGTCTCCCTCGACCGCGAAGTCGACCTTGAACGCCCCTGGTCCGTGGCGGAATCTCCGGTAGGCGCTCGCGACACGAGACGGCAGCCGATCGCCGAGGATGTCGGCGGCGGCCGACGGTGACACGTCGAGGAGCAACACCTCGTGCGGCGGGAGGTCGGACATGGACCGCACGCACACACCCGTCTCGATGGTGCCACCGTGCCGACGGATGTCGGCGGCGAGTGCGTCGGCGATCGCCTGCGAGCCACCCTCGGCGACCACCCATCCGTGCGCATGGGCACCGGCGGCCAGCGCGAGACCGATCGCGCTCGTCAGCGGCCGGTCGAGGCGCCAGAACGCGTGTGCCGCCACCCCGCTCCAGAGCGCACGGGCCTGCGGCGTGCGCCAGGCTCTGGTGAGCACGGTCGCCGGCAGGGCCGCCCGGAGTCCGAACCGAGCGAGGGTGACCGGGTGGGACGGCACGCGGACGATCGGCTGCGAGATGTCCGAGAACAGGTCGTCGAACCGTTCGGCGATCGGTTCGAACACCTGGCGCCACCGGCGGCCGTCGTCGCCCAGCGCTCGCTCGGTGTCGTCGAACGAACGGAACATCGCGCCGGCGGTGCCGTCGTCGAGCGGATGGGCGCACTCGACCTCGGCGCGCTTCCACACGATTCCC